>JAEZUH010000049.1 GCA_023443485.1 Bacillota bacterium
TAAATCCCAGTCAGACATAAAATAAAAAGGCTCCTTAATCCAGAGCCAAAAAACTTCTTTTATCCAGACTTTACTGTCGCCACTTGAATCACACAAGTTCCTGCTTTTTCAGCTCGCGGGGTTTACCGCCGGTCACGTTTATCGTTGCCCTGAAGTGATACCCATTATACATTATCCAATGATAGAGAGCGAATAAATTTTTCGCGTTCTTCTTCGGTTTCAAAACGGAGTGAAATTGTTTTTGGGCTTATACTGGCTTGGCATTTTAGTAATGCCTTGATTTTTCTTTCTTCTTCCAACAATGATGGAGACTTTTTCATTGAATAAACTAGGCGTTCAACTTCTCTAACAGATAGTTTGTCACGATAAATTATTGGCAGGGTGTTTTTGATGTTTTCAATGGAAAGAGTGGAAAGGGCTCTTGCATGGCCAAAAGAGAGAATGTTGTTTGAAATGTCTCTAAGAACAAAATCAGGCATTTTGATAAGCCTCATAATGTTTGTAATTTGAGATCTTGATTGTTGCATCATTTCAGCAATTTCCCCTTGAGTAAAGTGATAACGTTTCTGTAACCGATTTAAAACAAGAGACATTTCCACTATATTACTATTTTTGTCTCCTTCTAACCGTTTTGCTAAAAAGACTAGCATATCTTCTTCATCTATCTTTACAACGCTACAGGGAATGTAATCAAACTTCAATTTAAGAGCCGCAATATAGTAAATACGTGGATAAAGGATTTCGTATCGGCCTTCTTTTTCCACTACCAATATAGGTGATGCGATGCCTTTTTCTTTTATTTGAGTAATGCTTGCCTCGAGCTGTTGTTCATTAATTCGGGCCTTTTTTAGTATTGAATTATCATCAATAAGTTCAACACGGATATATCCTGGTGTAGAACTTGAATATTCTTTTTCTAAAGAAGAAATAATATCTGTACTTGAAAAGCGCTTCATCAAAGTAGAAAGCGAGGAGCGCAAAATTTTTGGACTTTTATCTTTCTTCATGATCGATTACTTCCTTGGCTAAAGAAAAGTATGCCAATGAACCACTGCTATTTGGTTTATAGACAGTGACCGGCAACCCCTTAGCATTGCTTTCTGGTATCGAAATATTTCTTGGTATCTGAGTTAAAAAAGTATTTTCTTTAAACAGTCCCCTGATTTGAGTGGTAATTTCTGTTCCCAATCTTGTTTTAGAATCATACATTGTCATTAAGAAGCCTTCTATTCCAAGATTTGGATTATATGTTGTTTGAATTCGTGAGACGCTTGACAGAATTTGGGCAACCGCTTCCATGGCAAAATATTCACATTGAACGGGGATTAAAACTGAATTAGCAGAAACAAGAGAATTAACAGTCAAAAAACCCAAGCTAGGAGGACAATCAATAATAATATAATCGTATTCCTTTTTAATTTGTTCAATCGCTCTTTTTAAGAGCGAAAATGGTTTGTCTGTTTTATTAGCTACTACATCTGCAGAAGCTAAAATTAATTTTGATGGCAACAAATCGAGAGTTTTTAGCATTGTTTTTCGAATGACAGAATTAATATCAGAATCGCCAGTAAGAACTTCAAATATGCACTTATTAATTAAAGTGATATCAATTCCAAGGCCTCGAGATGAATTGCCTTGAGGATCCATATCGATGAGAAGTACTCTACGCGTGAAATGAGCAAGGGCAGAAGAAAGATTAATGGCAGTTGTGGTTTTTCCAACCCCACCTTTTTGATTAGCAATAGCGATAATTTTTGTCATAGTTTGTTCCTCGTGGAACATTATATAACTATCTTATTGATAAAGCAAAGAAAGACATACCCTATAAGGGTTTTCTCTTAATCTCGGCAAAATCTCGGGGATATTTTAGAGGTGAATCTTGATCTTTTTCAATGATAACAATTGCTCTTTTCTCATCAGATTCAGGAAGAATTTCTTCATATATTTTGCTTAAATGACAATTCATTTTCTTCAACGCTGATTTGGCTTCAACATATTCTTTCTCCCAATCAGGGCCTTTCAAAGCAACTAGTTTACCGCCTTGTTTTAGAAGTGGCATCGCTAATTCTAGTAAAATATTTAAAGAGGCAACTGCTCTAGCGAAAACGAAATCATATTCTCCACGATGATTTCTTCCATATTCTTCAATTCTTTCGGCAACACAATTGACATCCCATTTTTTGTTGGAAACATAGTCTTTTAAATAATTAATTTTCTTTTTTGTCGAATCAAGGAGTGTCAATTTGATTTGAGGGTTTAATATGTAAAGAACAAGGCCCGGATAACCAGCCCCAGTTCCAATATCAATTACTTTTTTTCCGTTTAAATCTAAATCAAAAAGACTAACGGCACTATCTAGCACCATTTTTTCCATAAACACTGACGGGTCAGTAATGGCGGTCAAATTAAAATCTTCATTGGTTTTTAATGTTGATTTCATTAATTCTTCAAGTTCATTAGCCTGAAGATCTGTACAAGAAATGCACCGCGAAACTAAGAATTTTTGCAACGTTTCTTTATTCATATCCTTGACTCCTTTTTACATTTAATATCAAGATTGTAACATCGCAAGGGTTAACACCTGAAATTCGCGATGCTTGTCCAATTGTAAGTGGCCTGAATAAATTTAATTTTTGACGAGCTTCGATTCGTAAGCCGTCCATGTGCAAATAATCAATTCCAGTAGGAATATGCATTTCTTCAATTTTGCGGACGTTGTCCGCCTCTCGTTTTTGTTTCAGGATGTATCCTTCAAATTTAGTGATAATTTCAAGTTCTTCCATAACATCTTTACAGAGGTTTAATGACTGCAAATCAGGAATAAAATTTAATAGATGCTCAAATTTAATACCTGGTCTTTTTAAAAGCTCATAGGCTTGAACACCGCCTTTTAGCGGTGCAGAACCAATGGACTCTAGAAATTCATTGGTTGATTTTTTGGCTCCAACAAAGTTCTTTTGCAAAATTTGTTTCGCTTTTTCAATATCGTCTAATTTCTTTTGAAAATCTTCATATCGAGATAAGGATATCAAGCCAAGTTGAAATCCGATTTCAGTTAATCGTATATCTGCGTTGTCATGTCTTAACAGCAAACGAAATTCAGCACGTGATGACATCAAACGATAAGGTTCATTGGCGCCTTTCGTTACTAAATCATCAATCATTACTCCAATATAGGCTTGATCTCTTCTTAAAATTAGAGGCGGTTTATCTTCAATTTTTAAAGAGGCGTTGATACCCGCCATTAGTCCAAGTGCTGCTGCTTCTTCATACCCTGAGGTTCCACATATTTGGCCAGAAATAAATAAACCAGGCCATTTTTTTATTTCAAGAGTGGAATCATATTCATGGGTTTGTATGGCGTCGTATTCGATTGCATAAGCATATTTTAAAAACTCAGCATTTTCAAATCCAGGAAGAGTTCGAACCATCTCTTCTTGTATATTTATTGGCATTGATGTTGAAAAACCTTGGATATATATCGAATCCGTAAAACGTGATTCGGGTTCTAAAAAGAGTTGATGGCGATCTTTATCCGGAAAATTAATGAGTTTGCTTTCAATGGAAGGGCAATATCTTGGACCCGCCCCAGTGATCAATCCACTGAAAAGAGATGTTTCGTTAAGATGTTCCCTAATAAGCTTATGTGTTTCAGGTGTAGTATAAATTAAGTGGCAAGGAATTTGCTCTTCAAATGGAACAAACTGAGTTGTTTCAAATGAGAAGGCTAGTTCTCCTTTGGTTCCAGGCTGAATGCTTGCTTTGGAAAAATCAATCGATTCAGATTTGATTCGAGGGGGAGTTCCTGTTTTAAGTCTGATAATATCTATTCCCATTGATTTCAAATATGGAGATAAGCCATTTGAAGGCTCTTGACCATCCGGTCCTTCTTCTCGGACATCATGTCCTCTAAAAATCTTGCTTTCCATGTAAGTACCAGTCGCTAAAATGACGGCTTTAGATGTAATCTCTTTTCCGTTTTTTAACTTTACTCCATACACATGAGAATCGTCATGCAAAAGGCTTACCACCATTCCTTCGATAATTGTTAGATTTGAACAGTTGAATGCCAAATTCTGAATGAATTCAGGATATTCCAGTTTATCTTGTTGTGAACGTAAACATTGAACTCCTGGGCCTTTACCAGTGTTAAGCATTTTCATTTGTAAATAATGATGGTCGGCAGCTTTTCCCATCACTCCGCCAAGAGCATCAATTTCGCGAACCACAATGCCTTTTGCCGATCCTCCAATAGAAGGATTACACGGCATATTTCCCATCAATTTTTTGTTCAAAGTTACGAGAAGAGTTTTGTGTCCTTTGTGAGCAGCAGCAAAAGCGGCTTCTAAGCCGGCATGTCCACCACCAACAACGATGATTTCAAAGTCGCACATTAACCAACACTACCTTCCATGTCTAGTTTAATCAATTGATTAAGTTCAACGGCATATTCCATAGGCAATTCGCGAGAAAATGGTTCGATGAATCCCATAACAATCATTTGTATAGCATCCTTTTCACTGATTCCTCGTGACATTAGATAAAATAATTGGTCTTCACTAATTTTGCTCACCGTAGCTTCGTGTTCGATATATGAGGTATTATTTTTAACTTCGTTGGTTGGTATTGTATCGCTTAAGGATTGATCATCTAACATAAGAGTGTCACATTCGACATGGGAACGAGAATTGTGAGCGCCTTTTTCGTGTCGTACTGTTCCGCGATAATTCGTTAGTCCACCATTTTTTACAATTGATTTCGAAATAATAGTCGATGTTGTATTTGGAGCGAGATGAATCATTCTAGCTCCGGCATCTTGCTGCTGATTTTTGCCAGAAACCGCAATTGAAATAACTGTTCCTTTAGCTCTTTCACCGGCCAAAATACAAGCTGGGTATTTCATGTTCATTTGGGAACCGATATTCCCATCGATCCATTCCATTTGAGCATCTTCATAAACCATCGCTCTTTGGGTTACCAGATTAATGATGTTAGTTGACCAGTTTTGAACAGTGGTATAACGACATTTCGCCCCTTTTAAAACGACAATTTCTACAACTGCAGCATGTAGGGATTCTTTTGAATACGAAGGAGCGGTACAACCCTCAACATAGCTAATCTCTGCTCCTTCATCAACGATGATTAACGATCTTTCAAATTGTCCGGTCTTTTCGTTGTTAATGCGGAAATAGGATTGAAGCGGTTTATCGAGATGGACTCCTTTTGGAACATAAATAAAAGATCCTCCAGACCAAACTGCACTATTCAAAGCTGAGAATTTGTTGTCAGCAATGGGGACAACCGAAGCAAAATATTTTCTGAATAACTCAGGATATAATTTAAGAGCGGCATCAGTTGAAAGAAAGATTACTCCCTTGTCGCTGATTTCTTTTAGCATATTGTGATAGATGACTTCTGATTCGTATTGAGTAGAAACACCAGCCAAGAATTTTTGTTCGGCTTCGGGAATTCCTAATTTTTCGAAAGTGTTTTTAATTGTCTCAGGAACTTCATTCCAGTCCTGGGATTCTTTGCTCGTTATACGAGTAAAATAGGTATATGAAGAGAAATCCAAAAACTTTAAATCCAATCCAAATCGAGGAAGTGGCATAGCGTTAAAAGACTTCAAAGCTTTCAAGCGAAATTCCAACATCCATTCGGGTTCTTCTTTGATAGTTGAAATTTGACGAATTGTATCTTCAGATAAACCAACAGCGGTTTTCAAAATGGACACATCTTTGTCTTTGAAGTCATATTTATATTCGGACTGAAATTTAATGTCTTTGTCCGTCATACTATTTATTACCTTTCAAGATTTCATCAGCGGCCATCCAACCAATAGTTGCACATCTAACGCGAGCGGCCTGTTTGGAAGTATTAATGAAGACAAGCGCTTCTTCCAATATTGAATCATCGAATGGCTCTTCGTGAATCATGTGATGGAATTGTTCAATAATATATTTTGCTTCTTCACTATTTTTACCTTTTAAAAGATCACACATAATGTCAGTCGAGGCAGTGGAAATCGTGCAAGCAATTCCATCAAAACAAGCATCCACAACAATGTTGTCTTCAACATGCAAAAAGATATTCAAATCATCAATGCAATTGTCAGAATGCATGTGAACTTTAGTAAAAGAATCACCAGTTGGCTGATGTTTATTGATAGGGTTGGCATAGTGATCCATGATTATTTGGCGCATCATGTCGTTAGTTAGAGAAATAGGCATCTAAAATGTCGCCTCCTTCAAGTAGGGCATCAACAAAATAGTCAATGTCATTCTTATTGGTATACAAGTAAGTCGACATTCTAACTGTCGCCTTACAATTCAAATAATTGTCTAGAATCTTCGCGCAATGCTGGCCAGAACGCACGGCAATTCCTTTCGAATTCAATAAGGTCGCTTCATCTTGAGCAAACACTCCTTTGCGATTGAAAGTAAGAATTCCGTTTTTAGCTTTCTCATTGTAAATAATTATGTCATCGCAATTACTTAGTTTCTTAAGAGCGTATCCAATAAGTTCTTGGTCGTGTTTATGAATATTATCAATACCGATGGATTCAATAAATTCAATGGCGGCTTTAAAGCCAATTATTCCTGATAGATTCATCGTACCAGATTCAAATTTGGCAGGGGGGTCTAAATATTCCAAACTTCCATCAACATGGAAATCTACATTATTGCCTCCTCCAGAAATTAGTGGATCCATTTTTGCTAGCAAATAGCTCTTTCCAATAAGGCACCCAATGCCAGTCGGACCGCACATTTTATGGGCAGAGAAAGAAAGAAAATCAATATTCCAGGCTTTAAAATCAGTTGGTAAGTGAGGAACTGATTGTGCTCCGTCAATAGCGATAACAGCGCCAAATTCATGGGCTACTCTCGCCATCATTTCAACATCATTTACATTGCCTAAAACATTACTCACATGAGCTAGAGACACAATTTTGGTTTTACTATTTACAACAGAACGAAGATTTGTCTCAGTAATAAAGCCTTCTTGAGTGATGGGGACATAGCGAATAACAGCGCCACTTTTTTTAGCAACATCAAACCAAGGCAACACATTAGAAGCATGTTCTTCTTCACTAAGAACGATTTCGTCACCTTTTAAGAGATATTTTAAACCATATCCATAAGCAATTTGGTTTAAAGACATAGTTGTGCCGGAAGTGAACACAACTTCATTTATTTCGCAATTTACAAAACGGGCAACGGCTTTACGAGTGTTTAAAACTTCAACATCCATTTGATAGAGAAGATCATAATCACCACGATGTGCATTTGAGGTTAAATCGGTATAATAAGAGGTAATCGCCTCAATGACACATTTTGGTTTAAATGTCGTTGAACTATTGTCTAAATAAACAAGGTGATGTCCTTGCATTTTTTTGGATTGATTAAGCATCGGAAAAAGCTGGCGAATTTTTTCAACATCATATCCCATACTTACGTTCTCCTTTCGATAAGCTTAACGATTTCTTCACGAACTGATTCATCGAAAAAGCCACGAGTAATTGGTTTCAAATAACCATAAGTAATTAAACGTTTGGCCTCAGATTCATCAAGACCTCGAGAGGTTAAATAAAATAAATGATCTTCAGGTATTCTACCAACAACCGCTCCATGACTTGCTTCGATATCTTTTTCATCAATTTTCAATAGAGGACGAGCAATAGCATCACAATTCTCATCAAAAACCATGATTTTAGAATTTTGTCGAGTATGACTTTTGTGAGAGCCTTTTTGGATGGCTGAACAACCGGAAAACACTACTTTTGATTGATCTTTACATACACCATAATTGTCACTTAGGGCAGAAGTCTGGGAAGCAAAATGATTGATATTAACATTGAATTCTTTGTTATCGCGATTTGCGGAAAGCGACGCCAAGTGCCAAACAGCATTCGAGCCTTCTCCGTTAAGATTTATTGTAACTTTTAGTTTTTCTTTATCTTCAGAAAAATCAGCAAAATAAGCCGCGAAACAAGCATCTTTTTCTAAATTTACATTAATTTCCGATTTATCAAAATTGTGCTTAGCTAAAAAAGAAAGTTGCAATTTTGAATTCTCTTTTAACGAAATGTTTAAAATTGACCCACAAGAAAAATCACTAATAAAAATTCGATTAGTGTCATTTTCATTGACAGAAATTTGAACCTGTTCATTGTCGCTTAAGGAGATAGTGCGAGATTCGAATTTTATCAACTCGGATTCAAAAAGTAGCGTTTCTTTTTTCATCTAACGAATGATTTCCTTTATTCCGCATTCACCAAGAGAGACTTTATTCATATCAATCTCTTCTTTATCAATTTCGATTCCTAATTCCGTTTTTATGAATTCGTAACCAGTTTGGTCAATCCTTTTTATATAAGATGGGTCGCCATCTATGACAATTTTTCCATTAATCATCACTATGGCTCTTGTAGGTTTAATTAATTCAAATAATCTTGCATAGTGAGAGATAATTAAAAAGCCCATTCCTTTTTCTTGTTCTTTTCTAATGACATCAGCAACAGTTTGCATAGCATCTACATCTAACCCAGAATCAATTTCGTCAAGTAAAGCAATTTTTGGTTCAAGCATGAGGAGTTGCAGTATTTCATTTCTTTTCTTTTCTCCTCCAGAAAAGCCTTCGTTTAGGGATCTAGTAGCTAAATCAAAGGGCATCTTTAATTCCTTTGTCGAAGTGTCCAATGCTTTATAAAAGTTATATGTCGAAATTGGCTTTTTGCTGTGAGCATTTACAGAAGCTCTTAAAAAATCAGAATTAATAACACCCGGAATTTCAACTGGGTTTTGCATTCCGAGAAACAATCCTGCTTTTGATCTTTGATCAACACTCATTTCTAACACGTTCAAATCATCAAGATAGATTGAACCTTTCGTTACATGGTAACGTGGGTGTCCAATTATAATATTTAATAATGTTGATTTTCCATGACCATTTGGTCCAAGAAAGGCGACTGTTTCTTTTTGATCTATTGTCAAATTAATTCCTTTGAGAATTTCTTTGCCGTCAACTTCAGCGTGAAGGTCTTTAATGATTAGTTTTGCCATTGCTTTCACCTCGAATCCTAACTATTTTAATCATCTTAAAGATGGTAATCAAACAATACGATAAAAAAATTAATAAAGATGAGATTTCTTCCATCATAATTCACGAACACCGATTATAACGTCTGATTGTCAAGATTTATGTTGCATAAAACCATAATAATATTTAGAATATTAACGCTATATTTCAGAAAAGGAGAAAAAACATGAAGAAAAGTAAACTATCCATAGGTTTAGTTACTGGTCTAATTGGCGTTATGGCGATGTCAGCATGTAGTAGTGTTACATCTAAAGATGGTGCCGTTGTTACCTTTAAAGGTTATGATGGTCAATCTTCATACACAATTGTCACTGACGAAATGTATGACGAATACCGCAATGCTGTCGATGGCATCTCCAAGTTTTATGAACAAATTCTCGAAGTTTTGATTCGAGATGCTTTCATAAAGAATTCAGTCGATACCAAAAAAACTTTGGGAACGATTGAAAAAGAAGCTTGGGATGATGTATTAGATCAAAAAGAAGCCGCTAAAGAGAGTGCTGACTCCAAAGGCACTTCTTATAACACCGAATGGAAAGCAATCCTCGATAGTAATGGTGTTGAGGATACAGATGAATTGTACCAATTATTCATCTATCAAAAAGAAAAGGAACAAATCGAAGACTGGTATTACGAGGAAAATCTCGAAACTCTTAGGCAAGAGTATTTAGGAATCACCCCAACGGGAACTGCCGTTGACCCACAAGCTGATTACAACGGTAAGATCTCTTCTCGTCTTCCATACCATCTCCGCCACATTTTGGTGAGCATCGATTCAACTAATCCAAGTTATAATCGCGACACCATCACAGCCGAACAAGCGACAAAATTATATAATGTCGTATCCAAATTAAGAGATGGGTCATTAACATTTGGTGCCATCGCCGCTTCAAACAGCGCCGATTCAAGCTCCTCATCTTATGGTGATGTCGGTATCGTTACCAACAAAGCCTCAAGTGATGGAAGCCTCACAATGGTTGATGAATTCCAATTAGGTGTTTATGCATATGATGCAATCGCAACAAAAGTTACTGCCGCCAAGAACGATGCTATCAGCGAAGGTCTTGGAATTACCGGCAATTTCACTAGTTTGTCGAACAACACAACTTCCACAATCAGCGAAGCATATGATGACATCACTGGTTCTTTAGCTAAAGTTCCATATGAGGTTTTCACCGCTTTAAATGATTACAAAGAAATGGAAAACGTTGATGGCCAAGTATTATATGATGGTGATTCTATGATTTATCCAAGAAACATTCTTTGGAATAAATATCTCAATCGACACAATGTATTTGTCATCACAAACAACAC
>JAEZUH010000081.1 GCA_023443485.1 Bacillota bacterium
TCTAAGGTTTCCATGCCTTCCTTGACTTCTTCTGGTTTAATAAAAGAGACATAAACTTTGGCATAAGAAATATCTTTGCTCACTTTAACTTCCGGAATCGTGACAAAGCCTAATTTAGGATTATGCAATTCAAATTGAATGATGTCTGCGATATTCTTACGAATGACAGCAGCAATTCTTTCTGTTTTGTTGGCCATAACTATTTTTCCACCACCATCTCGTATCCTTCGATGATATCGTTCTCTTTAACGTCATTATAATTTTCGATTAGGATTCCACATTCAAAGCCTGATTTGACTTCTTTAGCGTTATCTTTTTCTCTTTGTAGAGAAGATATTTTTCCTTCATAAACGACAATACCATCACGAATAATGCGAATCTTGGAGTTGGCGTGAATCAATCCATCAATAACCATGCATCCAGCTATAGTTCCAATCTTGCTTACTTTGAACAGGCGTCTAATTTCCGCTTGACCTGTAATTTTTTCAATCATGGTGGGGGCTAGCATGCCTTTCATTGCGGCTTGAATTTCTTCGATTAGTGCATAGATAATTCGATGTAAACGTATTTCCACTTTCTCTTCTTCAGCTTTGGCTCTGGTAATCGCGCTGGGTCGAACATTGAAACCATAAATAATGGCTCTTGAAGCGCTAGCTAAGAGAACATCACTCTCGGTAATCGCTCCACTTGTCGCTCGCACGATGTTAATTCTAACTTGATCATTAGATAGTTTTTCTAATGAAGATTTGACTGCTTCAGCGCTACCAGTGGAATCAGCTTTAATAATAATATTAAGAGTTTGAACTTCGCCTTCGTGTATACGATTGAATAAATCGTCTAAAGAAGCACCACCGCTTAAATTACGGTCGCGAGCTTCTTTGATTCTTTTACGCTTCAAGGCGATTTCACGAGCTTCGCTCTCTTGGCTAAAAGCCATGAAACGATCGCCAGCTAATGGCACTTCACTTAATCCAATAACAGAAACCGGAGTACTAGGAGCGGCTTCTAATAAAGTCTTGCGGAATTCATTAGTCATACGGCGTACTTTACCATATGAAGTTCCTGCGACAAGGAAGTCGCTTTCTCTTAATGTCCCATTTTGCACTAATAAAGTAGCCTTGGGGCCTTCATTTTTATCGAGCTGAGCTTCTAGAACAGTTCCCATCGCAAAGCGATCAGGGTTAGCTTTTAATTCTTTCATTTCAGAAACGAGGATGATGGCTTCCATTAATCCATCGATATTGGTTTTCTTTTTGGCGGAAATTTCAACAGCGATGACATCGCCACCAAATTCTTCCAAAAGAACATTCTGGGCCATCAGCTCATTTTTAACACGCATGGGGTCAGCACCGGCTTTGTCCATCTTATTAATCGCTACGATGATAGGAACTCCGGCCGCTTTAGCGTGGTCAATAGCTTCAATTGTTTGAGGCATGACACCATCATCAGCGGCGACAACTAAAACAACAATATCAGTGACGCTGGCTCCTCGAGAACGCATCGCGGTAAACGCTTCGTGCCCTGGAGTGTCAATAAAGGTGATTTTTTGACCTCTGACTTCTTTTTGATACGCACCTATCTCTTGAGAGATACCACCGACTTCAGCATCAACTAGACGACTATTACGAATAGCATCAATCAGCGTTGTTTTACCATGATCAACGTGACCCATAATGGTCACAACTGCCGCACGTGGTTTTAATTTACTTGCATCGTCGATGATTTCCACATCTTCAAAGTTTTCAGCTGCCACGATGGTTTTCTTTTGAAAGTCAAAACCAAATTGTAAGCAAACTAAACCAATTAGTTCATCATCGAGGATGGTGTTAATGGTAATCATCTTTCCTTGGAGGAAGAGAAATTTAATAATTTCTGAGACAGGCACATCGATAGTTTTGGCGAGCTCGGCAGCGCTGATGGCACCAGTGTAGATAAAAACACCACCATTAATCTTTGTTTTCACTTTGTTGGTTTGGACTTTTGTGGAAACGTTAACTTCTCGAGCTGGACGAGTGTCCTTTCGATAAAATGTCTTCTTATTTGCCATATTAACACCTTCTTTCTCTTTTTAAGAATAATATTCTTAGCTATTTTGATAAATAAAATTTATTGATGAGTTAATTAAACGTTTTCCTCATCGTAGTATTTGTCGTATTCATCGTAATCAACATCTTCTTCATGGACAGAGTCGGAAGATTTTTCTTCTTCTTCCATCGCTCGAAGTTCTTCTTCGGTATAGATAGACATATGTTGGCTAGGATCGACAGTAATGACTGGTTTGTCATTTTCTTCTTCGTCTTCTTTTTTGACTGATTTTCGCCAATTCTTACGAGCAAAGGTAGATTTCTTTTCTTCGCCTTCAAGTGCTCTCTCTAAGTCAGAAAGAGTGGTCGTTGTCTTAACAACTTTCACTTCTTCAACTTCAACCTTTTCTTGTGGAAGAGGAGCAAGAGGAGTTTCAACATCAGCTTTCACTTCTTCCTTAGCCTTAGTTGGCTCTTCAGCTTTCTTCTCGACGACGATTTCGTCTTTTTCACTCTCTAGCTCAAGGGCTTCATTAAGATCATTGTCTTCCTCTTCATCTTTATAAACGCGGGATTGAGGAGCAACATATCCTTGAGGAAGTCCTGGGAGGACATCTTCACTTGCAGAAGCACTTTGTGCTTGAGCAGCCTTTGCTTCGGCGATGCGAATCTTTTGTTGTTCAATTTCTTGAGCTTGTAATTCCTCAAATGATTGATAGACTAAACCACTAGCGAGGGCATCAGTTTCCGTCTTGATATCAATATTGTAACCAGTTAAACGTACAGCAAGGCGCACATTGACGCCTTTGCGACCAATCGCTAAAGATAAGGAGTCATCTTTAACAATGGCAGTGGCAGTCTTAGCTTCTGAATCATAGATCACACCAGCCACATGAGCAGGTTTTAAAGATTCCATGATGAAGAGACCGGCATTTTCGCTAAAAGCGATGATATCAATTTTTTCTTTATTGGTTCCATTTCCTAATTGAGAGACAATCTTTTGGATACGTGAGCCATTTTGGCCAATACACGCTCCGGCGGGATCAACTTCTGGGTTGAGACTAACAACAGCGACTTTGCTGCGTTCACCCGCTTCGCGAGAGATACCCTTAATGACAATTGTGCCATCATAGATTTCACGAATCTCTTCACTGAATAAACAGCGGAGGAATCCTTCGTTGCTGCGAGAGACAACAATGTGAGCGCCTTTAATATCAGTCGCGACATCGCTGACAAATAATCTGATTTGATCACCGACAGCGAAACGCTCATCACCAATCATCTGTTTTCTTGGCAAATAGACACTAGTTCTTCCGATATTAATTGAAGCACCACGTTCATCGATCTTCTCGATGCGGCCTGTAATCATCGTATTAATTTTGTCTTTAAAAGCTTCGAACAAGACATCTTTTTCCGCTTCGGCAAATTTCTGACGAAGGATGGATTTAATGCTCATGGCGGTCGCTTTTCTTAATTCTTCTAAAGAAGCAGGGACATAGAATAAGCTTTCTTTAATAAAACCTTTTCCTTCTTTAGCAAGAGCTTTGGCGTCCTTTTCTTCAATTTCTAAAAAATCATCTTCAACTTCTTTGACGATGTTCTTCATGTGATACATTTCGATCGTTCCAGCTTCAGGATCGATGTTCACTTCAACAAGTGCGTCATCGCCTCCTAATTCTTTGCGATACCCTTTGATCATCGCATCAATTAATGAACTGACGATAATCTCTTTGCTGATTCCGCGACTGACTTCAATTTGATTGAGAGCCTCTCGGAATTCTACTGCGTTGATAGCCATAATTTTAACTCCTTATGAAAATTTAACTGCTAATCGTATATCTGATATATTTGCTTTCGCAATATCAACCAATAATGTTCTGGTTTTCACTCGATATGACAAAGTGATGCTTTCTTCATCGATTTTAACCAGACTGCCCTCATAGATATTTTCTCCCTTAATGGGTTGAGATAAATGAACATGAACAAAACAATTAAGATAAGCATCGAGTTTATCTTTTTTGAGAGGTTTTTCCGCCCCAAGGGAAGAAATATCTAAGGTATAAGGGTTATCGATTGGATTGATAGAATCAAGATATCCGTTCAATTGATTGGTCACTTCCACTATGGCATTCATGTCGATTGGTTGATCGCGATCAATAATGAGAGATAAATGTCCACCTTCACGAGAAAAGGATAAGGAAAATTCCACTAACTCGAAGCCGAGTTCTTGAATCTTTTCGTTTAGTTGCATTTTCAATTCTTGTGTATTCATAGATCCCCTTAAAAACAAAGAGTGGCCTGTCAAGGTCACTCTTGTGCAGAGTTTTGCGTAATTAAACGCATTACTACTATAGCATTATATTTTATAATGTCTACTTATTTTTGCGAAAGGAGTAATCGAGATAAGAAAAAGTGGAATAAACATCCACTTTTAGAAAGGAACAGTTGCCTTATTTGATTTCGATGTATTTTTTCTCGATTACTTTTGGCTCGACTTTGTTGATGTCAAGAGTCAAAACTCCATCGGTCAGGCTGGCGTTGATATCCTTTTCTTCGATATCATCTCCAACATAGAAGCTGCGGGAGAATTTGCCACAATATCTCTCACGTCTAATATATTTGCCTTGCTTGGTTTCATCATCGTTGCGGCAATCTTCAGCGTGAACAGTGAGATATCCTTCTTTTAGTTCGATTTTAATATTTTCTTTTTTGATGCTAGGGACATCAATATCGATGTGATACTGTTTGTCATCCTCTCGAACATCAGCTTTCATTAAGTCGCGTCTTTTAATCTCGCGAGGAAAACCAAAGAAGTCATCGAAAAGAGGGTCCCAAAGATCTAATGAGTCATTTACAAAATTCGAAACGGCATAATTTTTCATAATTCAAACCTCCTTATGTTCGTTCGTTTAGCAATCTTATTCTATGACTGCTAAGTACTTATATTATAAATCAAATTAGCACTCTGTCAAGTAGTATGCTAAAAATATTTACTATAAATAGTAATAAAGAAATAAACATAAATTTTCCAAATTTTTTGTTCCCATTATCAAAAAAAGCACCACATGCTTTGGTGCTCATTTTTTATATTTTTAATCTTATTTTTTTAATCGCGCATGTGATAAAGAGAATTTTTTAAAATGTTTAGCTTTTCTTTTTCGATACGGGTAACGAGATACCCATTTTCCTTTGCTGAACACATTGAAACATTTGGACCCAAACTTCAATCGGCAGAACTCTCTCACATCATTAAAAGAGTAGAGTTTGTGTCCTTGGAAATTATATTCTCTAAACGGGTAAATGACTTCACGAGGATAGGAAAGATTCTTTACTTCGCTACCCCAATCTTGGAAAGGTATGATGACTGTTTGAGCGACACGAGAGGAATGAGCGTATTTTTCAGCCATGATCTTTTCGTAGTCTTTAATCTTCTTCTTCATCTTGAGCAAACTAGAGGAACGAAAAATGACATCTTTAAGAAAATATGGAGCGATATAATTCTTGACATAACGCAACACTTTGCGATGTTCTTTGAGGGTTTCTGGTACTCCCATAAAAACGACAACATCAATAAAAACTCCATCCCCATCGCACCAGTTAGGGAGAGTGAGGTGGTTCTTTTCTAAAATATAGGAGTCTTTTTTGCGAATTTTGATAGTCGGAATAAAGACGTTATAACGAGGATCAGTTTCATAAGAATCAAAGTAGTAGTCATCAGGTAGTTGCTCTTGTAACATCTTAATCACACGGGGCAAATCTTCGTAACTGATGGCAATATCGACATCATCATCCCAAGGGATGAAGCCTGCGTAGTTAATGATGCCTAAAGCGGAGCCGAAAGCAAGAGCGTAAGGAATATTGTTTTTGCGACAAAGCTGATCAAAAACCAATGTCATCTCTAAAAGGATCTTTTGTAAATCTTTAAGGCTCTTGGTTTCACCATCTAAATCTTTACCGATAGAGTATATGTGAAAATCTTCCGCCACTCCTGTTTCAGATAGTGGCTTTTTTAAATCTTTCTTTTGTTCCATAGTTTAATGATACGGATTAACAAGAATCGGTCCATCGACACACACGACTGTCGTTGTTCCGGCTTTTGTTAGCCAATTAGATCCTCTTCTTATGTGCCGCCATTGCTCTTTCGTGCCAGCATAATTAACACGTTGCAAATTAGCGCAATTGAAAAAGCAGTTCGTGCCAATTGATTTAATACTAAGCGGTAAAGAAACGAGTTTGAGATGCCCGCAGTTAGCGAATGCACCACGACCTAATGTTTTGATGCCAAGAGGAATAATCGCCACGATTAAGTTTTGATTCTCGCTAAAAGCGTGTCCTCCAATGTTTCTAATTGTTGGTGGTAAGCCAATTGCAGGAGTCTGGACCACTTTCTTGATTAACTCTTCGTTAACAGTATTAGAAATAGCAACTTGAGAGATGTCGGTTTCGACATTGTCAGGGATTTGTTTCTTGTCGCGAGAGAGATCGCCAATGTCACCGATGAAAACTCGATTTTTAAAGGCGGCTTTGTAAATAACACCAAGGGCAATTAAACTGATGAAAGCTACTCCAATGTAAATATAGTTCATGTAGCTTGCCCAATCTCCCGCCCACAAGGTCATATCAATCGTAAAACCGGGTGAAGAGATGAGATTATAGAGAAGATTAATTAAATAAGGTAGAGCCACGCCTAATCCAGAGAAGAATAGGACGATAAGGAAATAAAACCAAGCGAGAACATAGGGGGCTTTTAAGCGACTCATTCTGCCTCGGAAAAGCAATTCGAGAGCGAAGAATAAGAAGAAAATCGCAAAGAAGGCCACAATAGCGTAAAAGATTGGTAAGGCAAAAGCGATGATCGGAATGATATAGGGCAAGAAATCAGTTAGAAAGCTAAGCCCTGAACTGGTAATGAGTTGAGTAACTAAAACGGTAAATACTGAGCCAGTTCCCATGATCTGGCCAATGAAGACATCTTTAATTAGACTGACAGCTGTCAAACTAGCAACATAGGTATCAGTTCCATCGCTGACCGTAATTTTAAACCAAGGAATAAAAATCATCGTCACTGGAATAGCGACGAGCAATAAGCAAAATAGAGCATAAAAAATAGAGCCTGAACTGTGTCGTTGAATGACTTTTACGCCATTAACTTCTTTTATTTTCTTCTTCATATTTCTATTTTATTATACACAATATGATTGTGTTTGAATTGGGAAAAATAATTTTCCTACTTTTTTAGCCATTTGGCTTTTCGAAATGAATTGAGGAAATGGATTGAAGCCTTTCTTTAGCTTTCTCAATCCCTTTTTCACCGGCTTTTTGATACCAATAGCGAGCTTTATCGAGATCCTTGGGTAAATACAAACCTTTTTCATAGAAAAAAGCGAGATTGTACATCGAACGGGCATCGCCTCTATTTGCCCCTTGAGTAAACCAATAACTGGCTTTGGAATCATCTTGTTCCACTCCTTGGCCTTTTGAAAACATAATGCCCAGGTAATAGTCGCATTGTTCATCTTTAAGTTCACTGCCAGTCATAAAATAGTCAAAGGCATTATGGAAGTCTTGCTTAGTGCCTAGACCAACAT
>JAEZUH010000095.1 GCA_023443485.1 Bacillota bacterium
CAATAAGATTATTTAGACCTTTTTTAAAAAGGAATCTAGTCATTTCTTGATAATCTGGATTTTGCTTTCCGACAAAACTAGCAAGTTCATGCTCATTGGGAACAAAATAATCGATAAAAGGAAATATTTCATCAGGTAATTCGTGATAAGGTGCAGGATTTAGAATTGTTGTCAGGCCAAGTTCTTTTGCTTTTTTTAAAGCAAAGCAAACAGTATCAATTGGATTTTCTAATTGAATGAGTAGAAACTGGGCGTCCTGCTCTTTATTCAAGATGAATTCTATATCATTTTTTGTCATATCCATATTGGCTCCGGGAACAATAATGATACGGTTTTCCTTTGTAAAAGTATCCAATGTGATACTTGCCACTCCAGTTTGTTTAGAAGACTTTTTTAAAACTCCTTTAATTCCCAATGACTTGAGAAAGGATGAAATATAGTCTCCGTTTTGATCTTTACCAATAGAACCAAAAAATGTCACATCTCCACCTAGAAAAGTGGCGGCACAGGCCTGATTAGCTCCTTTTCCTCCCACGTTGGATAAGAATGATTCACCAAAAACTGTCGTTCCTGGCCCCGGTAGCACTTTAGTGTATGTAACATTATCAATGCTCACGCTCCCAATAATTAAAATCTTACTCATGCGTTTTGCTCCTTAAACAGCCAAAAATTAAATTCCAAAATTTTTTCACATCAATGTCTATTCCTACAAGGCAGTTCTTTTCAGCATGAAGAAAATCAAAAACATCGCAGTTCGTTCGGCCGTGGCTAGGTCCGTGAGTAATATCGATTTCAACATTCATTTTTTGGAAACTAACCAAAGATTCATCAATCAAAGAAGCAATGGTTACTGGGTCGTGAAGAGGGGCTCCAGAGATATGAAAGGCCCGCCTCTGATTATCCAGAAAAACACGCATTAATTTGGCGAAGAAAACGGACTTCTTGTTGCCAATAGCAAAAGCTTTATCGATAATCTCATCTGTCACCAAAACTTTTCGAGTAATATTTAGACCAATCATTTTGATTGCAACTCCAGAATGTAATGCAATATGAGCGGCTTCGGCATCGACCAAAATATTAAATTCAGCGGCCGGAGTAACATTGCCATTGTCAATCGAACCGCCCATAAAAATGATTTCTTTGATGTGGCTAGTAATTTCAGGATTAAGTCTCAATGCTAGTGCTAAGTTAGTCATTGGACCAGTTGTTACAACAGTGACATCTTGATTTTTTAGTAATAAATCAACAATTAGACTCGCCCCATTTCTTGCATCAAATTTTTCCTCATATTTAGGGAAATCAAATCCATCTAAACCGCTTTCCCCATGGACTTCTTCACAAATCATTGGTTCAGTTACTAATGGGCGTGCAGATCCAACCGCGATTGGAACATTAATGCCAAAATAACGACAAATATTTAAAGTGTTTCGTGAAGTTTTTTCAATTGTTTGATTTCCAGAAGAAACCGAAATACCAAGCAATTTGATTCTTGTAGAACAAGCCGCCAAAAGAAGTGCAACAGCATCATCGTGGCCGGGATCACAATCAATAATTATTTTTTTCTTTTCCATTGTTTATAGCCTCATCATATCAATGACGACATCAATCATTTTTTCAAACTCTTGAATTACTAGGTATTCGTATCGTCCGTGGTGGTTGTAACTTCCTGTGCCTAGATTTGGAGTCACTAATCCCATTTTTGAGAAAGTTGCCCCGTCGGTACCTCCTCTAATTTTTGTGCTTCTGGGAGTGATTCCATTCTTAAGCAAAGCTTTTTTAGCAAGTTCAACCGGGCGCGGATCTTTTTCGACATAAGGCTTCATATTTTCATATTGCCTTTTTACCTCGACATCGATAGAAATCTTCGGATATTTCTTTTTCAGTTCGCCCGTCAATTCACTAATTAAGGAAATTCTTTGTTGTAATTTATGTTCATCGAAATCTCTTAAGATCATATCTAATTCAGCAGATTCGCTTGTACCATTCAAGCTATTAATATGCCAGTAGCCTTCATCCTCGTTTGCGTCATAAGGGGTTTCTTTTGCTGGCAATTTGGATATTAACTCATTCAAAACTAGTATGGCATTAATTAAAGCGTTTTTTCCTTCACCTGGATGAACCGCAACCCCATGGACCAATATTTTTGCTGAAGCAGCATTAAAGTTTTCATAATCAATGCAATCTATATAACTTCCATCAATAGTAAAAGCATAATCGGCATTCATTTTCTTTAAATCAAAATGCGCAGAGCCTAAGCCAATTTCTTCATCAGGTGTAAAGGCAACTGATATGTTTTTATGCTTTATTGAAGGGTTTTTATGGAAATAATTTAAAGCGGACATAATAATGGCAATTCCAGCTTTGTCATCCGCCCCGAGTAAAGATTCTCCATTAGTTACAACCAAATCTTTTCCAATATGTTTTAAAAGACCAGGAAATTGTTTAGCCGACAGAACATACTTGTCATTGAGTTGGATGTCTTTTCCATCATACTTTTTTATTATTCTTGGCCGACAGTTCTCACCAGTCACTTCCAAAGCGGTATCGACATGTGAATTAAAACCCAACTTGTCTCCTTCGCCAAACAAATGGGCATAAACAACACCATATTCGTCCATATAAGCATCAGTAAGGCCGATCTCCTTCAGCTCTTTAACGAGTAAAGCGGAAAGATTCTTCTGCTTTTCAGTTGAAGGAATGGTTTTGCTGGTATCATCAGCTTGCGTATCAATCTGGGCATATCGTATGAATCGTTGAATATTTTCCATAAAAAACCTCGTAAATAAATACTAGCACAATTAGAAAGAGTTTCTTTAAAGAAAATCCTATTTGTTAAATGAGCCAAATGACATATAATAATGGCGTTATGAACCAACAAATTGAAATTAAACGAAAAATCTTTGAAGTTATTGAGCCTCTTGGGGAACGAAGCAAAAAAGTTACTCGTAAAAATAGAATATTTTTTCTCAAAGATTTTAAAGAAGATATTGATGGGTATGAGAGATATGTCACCTCCGCTCATAAATTATCTGTCTCTGGCATACTATCGCCAAAGATTTATTGCCATGATAAAAAAACTCATATCGTTGTCGAAGATTTTATTCCTGGACCAACTGTGCTTGATGTCCTTTTGCAAAATGATTTGCCAGAAGAATATTTCCCCGCTATTTTTATCGACAATTGGTATATGAAAAGCGCCAAAATTCTTTTGAGTTTCGATCCAATGGATTATAAATTTTACGAAGATAAACTATATTATTTACCTCAGATTTACGATAGCTATGATGAGAAAAAAACTTTCGAAAAAGCAGGTATTTGGTATTGGTTTTATTGTCGCGAATTCACCAAATATTTAGATGCCAAAGGAATAGCGGTTGACCAAAAAAGAGCAAATGTTGAGCAATCTTTTATTAATAAAAAAATAGCTTTAACAGTTGTAAAACACTACCGCTAATTTTATGAAAGATTATATCGTTTTTTCATTATCTCAAAATAAAAAGTTGGCAAGGGAACTTGCGGGACAACTTAATGCTAAACTAGGGCGTATTTCCATTACTCGTTTTGCTGATGGCGAAGTATTAGTAAAAACCCTTTCTAATGTTAAAGGAAAAGACGCTATTATAATTGAATCGACATACAAAAATGCCCATGAACGTATTTTTGAATTACTTTTGTTGTTGGATTCAATTAATCGTTCTGGCGCCAATTCAATTCAATTATTTATTCCCTATTTTGGATATTCTCGACAGGAAAGAGTTAGTTGGATCAACGAACCGGTTAGCTGTGAAGTTGTAAGCAAAATTATCGAAACCGCCAAATATGACTCACTTACCACATTTGATTTGCACCATCCGGTTATTGAAAGCTTCTTTAAACGAACAATCAAAAGTGTAAGCACTAGTGACCTATTCGTTGAGTATTATTTAAACTACATGAATGATAATGATTTAACAAAAAAAGATATTGTTATTGTTTCTCCTGATCACGGAGCTAACCACAGAGCCGATGCCTTGGTTGGGATAATAGGAGAAGCAAAAGTAATTCTCGATAAAGTGAGACCAAGAGCAAATGTTGCCGAGCATCTTGTTGTTGATGACAGATTAGTTAAAGATAAGGTTTGTATTATTATCGATGATATTATTGATACGGGCGGTACAATTATATCTGCCGCCAACCTTTTATACCAACATGGAGCGAAAAAAGTATTAATTGGAGCCAGTCATGCTGTGTTTTCCAATCATAATATTAAAAAATTTAAACAAGCTAATATTGCCGATATTGCGGTAACCAATACGATTGAGCAAAAACTAAATAAAGATATTAAAATCCTAGATATCTGCCCGCTCATCCTGAAACTAATCAAATAACTATAGAGTGTTGTCC
>JAEZUH010000097.1 GCA_023443485.1 Bacillota bacterium
ACTTATGGTTTTAAGCCTCATCAAATTGTGGACTATAAAGGTTTAAGAGGTGATGCGAGCGATAACCTACCTGGTATTAAAGGAATCGGAGAAAAAACAGCCATTAAACTAATACAGGAATATGGGAGCTTTGAGGAAATACTTAAAAACGCTCCTCTGATGAAAGGCAAAATTGGTGAACAAATTATCGCCGATCAAGAGATGGGCAAAATATCTTTAGAAATGGCTCTTATCAAGACCGATATTCCTCTTCCCTTTTCCATTTCTGAACTCACCTATGAAGGCTATGATTTCCAAACATTGAATAGTTTCTGTCAAAAATATGGCTTTAAACAATTGATCAATAAAATCCCTCAAAAATGGAAAAAAGATAATAATGCTGAAATAGACATTGAAGTTGAAAAAGTGACTTCTTTAGCTTCCTTCGATATCACTGATTCTCTTGGAATTGCTCTCGATTACGATGGCGATGATTACACTAACAGAGACATTTTTGGGGTAGGCTTTGATTTTGGTAGCCACCACTTGTACATGGAAATAGATGATTTAAATAAAGATGAAGCGGCGAAGCGAATTCTTTCCGATAAATCTATTAGGAAATATTGCTATGATTTTAAAGCTATCCGTGTTGCGTTATCTCGATTTGGCATTGTAGTGAAGGGCTTGGTTTTTGATTTGTTAATCGCTTCTTATTTATTAGATAGCTCTTTAAAAAATAATCCGGAAATAGTCGTTAACTTATTCGGTGTTGACTTAGGTGTTAGTGATGGAGAAGTGTCTTTATTAAGCACTGGAAATTCAAAAAAGACCGTAAAAATTGCTCATTTATCACGAATTCTGTTTTCCAAAGTCACTCAAGAGCTCAAAAAAATATCAGCTTTTGAACTATATAACAATTTAGAGATTCCTCTCGTTGATACCCTGGCCGAAATGGAAATCGAAGGTTTCCCATTAGATGGTAAAGTCTTGGATTCCTTTGGTGATGTTTATAAAGAAAAAGCTAATGAATTATCCAAAGAGATATTTCAAATGGCGGGGGAAGAATTCAATCTTTCTTCTCCGAAACAAATTGGGGAAGTTCTTTACAATAAGATGGGGTTAAAAGCGAATCGTAAAATGTCAACCTCGTTTGAAGCCTTAAAAGAATTATCCAAGGAGCATCCTATCATCGATAAGATTCTCGAATATCGTAAATATTTCAAATTGATATCGACCTATATCGATGGATTGAAAAAGCATATTCATGAAGATGGAAAAATTCACGCAAAATTCAACCAAGCTCTCACCGCTACTGGTCGTTTATCCAGTTCTGATCCAAATCTACAAAACATTTCTATCCGTGATGAAGAAGGAAAATTAATCCGTAAGGCTTTCTATTTCCAAGATAGCAATTATGAGTTGTTGTCTTTTGATTACTCTCAAATTGAGCTACGAGTATTAGCCTCTCTTTCTCATTGCGATTCCTTAAAAGAAATATTCGCTAAAGGCGAGGACATTCACTCAGCAACTGCCCAGAAGATATTTAACCTTACTGAAGAGCCAACATCTCTTCAAAGAAGAAGGGCTAAAACCGTCAATTTTGGAATTGTCTATGGTATTTCCGATTGGGGTTTAGCAGAACAATTAGAAATCCCTGTTCAAGAGGCCAAAGGCATCATCTCAAACTTTTATAAATCTTTCCCTGAAATTGAAACTTTTTTCCATGATGTCATCGCCCAGGCTTTGAAAGATGGATATGTATCAACATTGCTGGGAAGAAGAAGATATTTAAGAGAGTTAAAGGATGGCAACTATCAGACGAGAGAGTTCGCTAAAAGAGCAGCTATGAACGCTCCAATTCAAGGAACCGCCGCAGATTTAATTAAATGTGCGATGATTCGTGTTGATCAAGCCCTTAAAGAGGGGAAATATCAAACAAAAATGATTTTGCAAATTCACGATGAATTACTGTTCAAAGTCCCTAAGAATGAAAAAGATGCTGTTTATCCTCTCATTAAAAACATAATGGAAAATGCCATGAAACTGGATGTCCCTCTCGAAGTAGATGGGGGATTCGGTGAAGATTGGTATAGCACCAAATAAGGAGATAGATATGCCAGAGTTACCAGAAGTTGAAACGATTAAATCGCTTTTAAAACCTATCGTCGTATCTCATCGAATAACTTCTATTGATGTTCTTCGCAAAACCACTATCTTAGGAGATATCGATGCTTTTGTTAATGGCTTAGTGGGCGAGACTTTTACTGATGTCACCCGGATTGGCAAATTTCTCATTTTTCATTTAACCAATGGCAAAGTTTTTTTATCTCATCTTCGGATGGAAGGTAAGTATTACGAAATTGATGAAAAAGAAAAGAACACTTATTTTGCTCGTGTGGTATTCCATTTAGATAATGGCAAAAAATTATGCTATGACGATTCCCGCTGTTTTGGGATTATGAAATTAACTGATGAAACAAACTGGAAAAATGAAAAAGAAATCGCTCAGTTAGGTCCTGAACCTTTTAATGTGAAAGATGTCTCTTATTTAATTGAACGGACCAAAAGAACTTCTTTAGCAATTAAATCGACCTTACTCGATCAAACGTTGATGACTGGACTTGGCAACATATATGTTGATGAGGTTCTCTATGCTTGCAATATCAATCCTCTTACTCCCGCAAAATTGATTAAAAAAGAAGAATGGGAGAATATCGTTAAAGAATCAAAAAGAATACTCAATGGTGCGATAAAAGCCGGTGGCTCTACGATTCGCAGTTATCACCCTGGTAAAGATATAGATGGCAATTTCCAAACCAAATTATTGGCCTACGGACAAAAAGACAATGACTGTCAAAAATGTCATCATCCGATGAGATTTATCAAAGTGAATGGACGAGGAACTACCTATTGCCCAATTTGCCAAGTCAAAAAAGGGTTGCCGATTTCAGTTGGAATTTTCGGTTCCATCGGTTCAGGAAAAACCGAAGTCTTAAATCTTTTTAATGAGGCTGGTTATTCGACTTTATCGAGCGATGATATTGTCGCTGAACTTTATAAAAAGGCCGAGATTGTCGATTCAATTAACAAGCTGTTCAACTTAAATTTTGTTAGTGTTGTCGATAAAGGCATTCTTCGGGAACACTTGTCTATTTATCCAAATGACAAGAAAAAACTAGAAAGATATATTCATCCATTGGTGAAAAAAGAGGTCGCCTCTTTCATTAAACTTCATCCTTTAAGCGCAATCGAAGTTCCTCTTATGTTTGAAGCCAAGATGGAAAGTATGTTTGATGTACTTATTGCTGTCGATGCCAATGATCAGGTTCGGTATGAAAGAGTAAAGCAAAGAAACGCTACAACTGGTTCATTTCTCACTTTCCTTAATCAATACAATAATCGCTTTCCCGTCAATAAAAGAAAGGCTGACTTTGTCATTACGAACAATGCCAGCCGTGAAGAATTAAAGAAGATGGTTAATCAAATCATCAATAAATTGCAAGATCGCCAAAACTAATTTCTTCTTTAGCTGTTGACTTAATAAGACTGCCTATTTGTTTAGCGCGTAACGCGCCTGCTTTTGATGTTGAATAAAGAGTCACTATTTCTGCAATGGTAAAATCACTTGTAATGATAGTGAGCAATTTTTTATTTGCGCGGGCAGAAATAATTGGGAAGATGATTGCATCGCGAACCAAATCATTTTTAAATTCATTTCCGAAATCATCTAAAACAAGAACAGGAATATTGCAGTAACGGTCTAATTCTTTTTGGAATTTGACTTTGTCACTATAGAGCAAATCACCTAATTCTCTAATGCGTTGAGAACTATTTAAAAAGCAAATCAAACCAAGATTTTTCCTAGCGATATCAATGGTTAGAATGGCGGCAGAGAAAGTCCTTCCACTATTTGGGCCACCATATAAATACATCCACTGATTATCACCATCTTTGGTATATTTCATGTATTGAGCGATTAGCTTTTTTCGGCATTCGGATTTGTCGAGACTTCTCAAGTCATAATCTAGCCAATCATCAGGAAAGTCTCGAACGAGAAATTGTTTTTCAAAAGAGAGGCGTTTTAAAAATTCTGGACAAGGTGATAGTTCACGATCTAAATAGCCATTGTGATAAACGATTCTTGTCACTAACAGTGGCCTTTCTTTTTGACATTTTTTAACTCCCGGACATTTTTTGCAGTAATTAATATCAGAGACAAAATCAAAGATTTTAGGCAAATTGCGATCAATAACTTCGGGTGGCACTTTCAAATCATTTAAATGTCTGATGGCTGAAGGACAATTCTCAAAAGCAATTTTCATCTTTTCAAGAATCTCTTTGTCTTCACTGATTGGCATGTCTACTTTAAGCTTTTCCATCGCTACCTCCTCCATCTAGATCATCGATCATTTCTTCCCAGGAAGGTTCATCTTTTGAACTAGGTGCTTTCTCTTTGTTTTCTTTTTCTCCACTATCGGTGGTTTCGGGCTTTTTGGGTGATGTTATGAGTGTTTCTTTATCTTTTGGTCGATAGATTCGACGAAGATAATTCATCGCGTCCACAGCAGTGGCTAGTCCTTCCCTAGCTAACGAAGCGGCAATCTTCTCGGAATACGCTCTACTTAAGACATTATTATTAACAGCTAGAACAAAATCGATGATGGCATTAATTACTCCATTCGATAGATGAAAGTTGCTCGATAAGTCGTTGATTAACCGTAAATCAGCTCCAGCTGGACGAGTACCGTTTTGCAAAACAGCGAGATAATCTTTAGGAGACATTGTCTCGAAGAGATTGACTTTGTGGGCTAAGTCGGTTGATCCAGAAACCTTGTGTGGTCTTCCGTTGTTCCGTTTTATCGCTAAGTAATTATAGTTAGTTTCATCTTGGAATAGTTTAGTTAGTTGGGCTAAATCAATTCGTTTACCTTTGGCACCGTTCGGTGAATAAACAGAAGCGACATCGTTGGCCGCCGTCATTTCGTTTACTCCAAACAAGGTAGCTAATCTTTCAATTTCTTTCATCTCTTTTTTGGTGATTGCCTCAGGCTTTATTTGTGAGACTTCTCCCAGAGAAGCAAAAAATTGTTCGTAAGAGAAAATAATTTGAACTTTTCCCACGTTTCGATCAATTGATTGCGATGATGAGGTTAGAACTTTGGCAAAAAC
>JAEZUH010000099.1 GCA_023443485.1 Bacillota bacterium
GCCATATCGACCATCAAAACGCTATAATCGCGATCATTCAATGCAGTGATATACAAGAATCCAATGCCAGGAATACCGTAAATGGATTCCAAAATCATCGAACCACCGAGAATACCAATGAATTCAGCTAAGATGGAAGGGAGAATTGGAACAAAGGCGTTACGAAGAGCGTGGCGAACAATAGCTTGATTCTTCGTTAGACCTTTTGTTCTCGCTAACAAGAGATATTCAGAGGACATAACTTCGCAAAGCTCTGCTCTTACGAAGCGAGTGTATCCACAAACAGAGCCAAAGGAAAGAGATAAAACCGGGATGATATAGCCAAGAATTTTAAAGTTCGTGGGCATGACCGCGCTGGGCCATTGAGTGGGTAGCCAACCGAGTTGATAACCCATTATCCAAATTAGGAAAGTAATAACAACAAATGAAGGAATAGAAATGAAAATCATGACAAGGGTAGATATGGTGTGGTCAATCCAAGTGTTTTTCTTGAGACCAGCCCAAATACCAAGCAAAATGCCAAGAGGAACAGAGATAACAACAGAAATAATATTTAAGGACATCGAGACAGGCAAACGTTGCAAGATAATGCTCATGGCAGAAGCATTGAGCTTAATTTGAGTGGAGCGACCCCAGTCCCATTTAGTGACAATATTTTTAAGCCAGTTAAAATATAAGTCGAGAATTGGTCTTTTATACCAGTAATATTGAATTCCAGAACCACTATCGAAATATTCCCATAGATAAGTTCCGAGACCTGGTTGTTCTGTATTAAACTGTAGAGCATAGCCAAGTTTGACTTGATCTTGGTAATACGCGAACATGGATGATTCTTTTCCGAATCCACCGCCAATAATTGGTAAAGCGGCGACGAGAATATAGGTCAATGACAGGATAATGAATGCCGTTATGAAGGCAAGTACTAGTCTTTGTAGAACGTATTTTCTCATGATTTCCTCCTTATATTTTCACTTCTTAACATTAACATTTTATGTTAATTTTTTGATTATACACTAGTGTATAACTTTATACAATACTTTGAACTAAATTAATTAAAAAAAGACTAAGACAGGAAGTCTTAGCCTTTTCGTTTAGTTTTTGTAACTAGTCAAGGATGAATGGGGCTGGAGCTGGTTCTGGAAGACTTGGCCATGCATCGTACTCGACGATTGTGGTGAAGTACTCACCATCCACCACGACATCTAATGAAGCGATGGATGTGTAAAGCTCAATATCAATACCAGCGACATAGAAATCTGGATGGGCTGCGACCATATAGGCTAATGCATCAGCATCAAAAATAATTGTGTAAGTGCTTATGCCTTCTTCGTCGACAACGACTTCGTAGGATGAATTAACACCTTCGGCATCAGTGTCGCTTGTGCCATCGTAGTAGACCCAAACTTCTTCGTAGTCACTATAGTCACTTTCAGTGCAACCATATAAAGCGAGAGCATAGATCATGGTTGTAATGTCTTCAGAATTGACTTCTTTAGCTTCAATGACAACTTGAAGTCTTCCATCAGGGAGTAATTCAGCGGCTGAGCTTAAGAGAGTAAATAATTGAGTGACAACGCCTTCAGTAGCGACGACAAAGCTATCGCCAGCTTGCCATAAGGCATCAAATGACCATGGTTGATCGTTGTAGATTAAGTTCTCGCTAACAACGGAGGTATCAGGACCCCAGTTAAGAGTGAATCCTGAGGAGTTGTCAGATTTTAAAACTTCCATGAAGTTGAGTGGATCGAGAGAGTTTCCGGAAATAGATCCGAAGCCTAAATCGAATTGACCAACTTGTAAGTGGTTGTTATAGACATCTTCGTAATTGGTGGTTCCATCATGGTTAACAACGGTAAGTTTGACTTTGCTTTCGCTAACATAGCTGGAGTTGAAAGCATCTTGAATGAAGCCGGCCATTTCTTCGCCGTAATCTTCACTATCAGATGGATTCATCCAAAACACATCAATTGAAATGTTGGTTGGTCTCTTTTTGGTTCCTAATTCAATGACGCCTTCTTCGACCATCTCAGCAACAGCTTGACGGAAGTAAATTTTGGCGGCAGAGAGGTTGTAACCATAGGAGTCTGGATAGTAGTCAAGCATTGCTTCTTCGTGTTGTGGAGAAGCATTCCAAGCAAGACCATTTTCTGGGTCAATCATGTAGTTGGAAGAGAAGTATTCGTTTGAAGGAATAACACCTCTGTTAGCCGCATATGTTCCTCTATCGATAGAGAAGTTCAAGCCTTTTAAGAAGCTCTTGTTGCTCATCCAAGGTTTGACATTCCAGTACTTGGCTTCTGGAGTCTTGACGATTTGGCCATCAACACCAAAGAGTTCTTCCCAACGTTCTGGAGTACAGGAGTTAACGTTTAATTTGAAAACTGAAGTACCAGTCGTTGTGGTTGTACGTGGATCGTTGCGGTATGTCTTAATGTATTGAATGGTTGGAATAGCAGCGACGTCGAGGTTACCCTTCAAGAATTCCTTGAAGACTAATGTGTTGTCGGTTTGTCCGCCAGTGTAAACAGTAATTTTCACACCAGGAATGCGGTATAAGTTTTCCATACCTGGGATGTCATTTTCGAACCAAGAATCATTCTTTTTGAATGCGATGGTTTTTTGCTCTTCCCAGTACTCTAAGGTATATGCACCTAAAGAGAGGATGGTGTCTACTGGAGTGGCGATGTTGCCAGCAGTACCAGTAATGAATGTACCATATTTAGTAACGCCAGCTTTAATTCCACCAGCACCACCGAGAACAGTAAGGAATTCTCTTGGAAGTGGTTGATAGAGTCCAGATGACAAACCATACATCGCATAGAATGGAGTAACTTTGGTAGTCATCTTAACAACTAAGTAGTCTCCACCTTCATCAGAGTCGGCGAAAAGTTTGACTTTAGCAGCGAAAGCGGCGTCATCAATTTCAGTAGCAGTTCCGGTTGAATCGTAATAATCCTTTGCACCAACGATACCGTAGGAGGTATCAGCGGCTAATTCAGTACCACGATATAAGCCGAAGCTTTGAGTTAATAAAACTTTGAAAGCATCGACATAGTCAGCAAGGACAACGTCTCTCTTATCGAAAGCTTTATATTCGTTCTTAGTAGAAAGAGTACGATATTGTACTCCGTCAGAAGCACCAGTTTTCACATGGAATTTGAACCAATCGGATTTGGCAGTTTGATCTGCGGCAGGAGTAAATGTTGAAGTTTCTTCATCATAAGAACCAGCGACTGGGCGTGATTCTTTGGCGAGAGATGGATACCAATCGTAACCATTTCTTTCTTCGTTCATTTTGGTGCCCCAATAAGCGCTAGATATGTAGCTGGCTAAATCGGAGACTTGGGATCCTTGAGCATTAAGTTGGTTAATGTTTAATGGATCGCTTGTTGATGCTGAATGGTAGTACTTCTTCCATTCGGCTTTGGTTTCACTTGATAAATCGGTGGCAATGTTGCCTTCAGCAAGAATACCGAAACCATAACCGGTGATGTAGTTTTCTGTACCTTTTTGAATACGGGAGTTATACATAACGTAACCACCATTTTCATAAAGAGAAATACCGGTGAGACTTTCATCCATGGCATATTTTTCAAGTTTGCCGAGAATGTCCGCTTTATCCTCGAGTGAGCTGGAATAGGAAGCGGCTCCTTCAAGTGCAGCACCACTGTAGACATCAAGTCTGAGATTACGGGTCACATCTTCAGTAGACTCATAAACAGTTACAGTAGCAGCACCGCTAGCGACAGCAGTGACAAGGCCATCTTCTGAAACAGTTAATACTTCTTCATCACTTGATTCATAAGTGTAAACATGTTCAACTGCAGTTTCAGGATCATAATCACTAGCTTGAGCTTCGATAATTTCAATTTGGGCAGTATCTCCAACCTTGACGGATTTGACACCGCTATCTAGGGAAGCACTGAAAGAAAAGTCAACAGGCTGTTCTTTTGGTTTTCCACAAGCGGTTAATCCAGCAAATAGGAGAGAAGCCGATAAAAGTGAAACAACGAATTTTGTTTTGTTCATATCTTTCTCCTTTCTTTAAGTGCGACCACACGTACGTGAGGACGCCAAATATGAATTTGGGTTAATTTTAAGGGTAATAAGTTAATGTGTAAAGTATTAATTTAAAAAATATCTCCAATTTCAAGTGATAATAATATATTATTATCGTTTTTTTTAAGTTACTTTCTATTTATAGATTTTTCATTTATTTATACCGAATTAAAATTCATTTTTTATAAGAGAAAAGGAAATAAAATAAGGAATTTTTGATTAAAAAATGCTTAATTGATTTCCCTTCATGTGGTTATTACCCTTCAATAATGGGTTAATCTAGTTATGTTAAAGCAGATTTCGCATGAATTTATCATTCTTTATTCGATTTTAAGTCTTATTACAATTAACTGTTTTGATTTCATATAATAAAAAATGCTCCTTTTTTAGGAACATAATTCTATTTAATGGCGGAGAATTAGGGATTTGAACCCTAGCGGGGCTTGCACCCCCTATCGGTTTTCAAGACCGACCCCTTCAACCACTTGGGTAATTCTCCATAAGATTGGTGGACCATCCAGGATTCGAACCTGGAACCGATCGGTTATGGGCCGAGCGCTCTGACCGTTGAGCTAATGGTCCGACGTGCCATATTGCAGGCGAGTAATAATATAACACAAACTTTTTTTGATACCTATTAATTTTTTAAGGATTATAGTGGATACCAAAAAAAATCCTATGTTTTACATAATCAGTTTTTCAAGCAAGATTCTAGCGGCCATCTGTGGGCCGTTTATCTCTTGATTAGGAATCGCTAATCTCGTATAGAGTTCACCGATGAGAACACCTTGTTTTTTCAGAAAGTAAAAATATCTATTAATGAGCGTTTCTGTCTGCCCTTTCTTTTGCATTGGCCCAAATGGATTAGCAAAATATGACTCGACAAGACCCACTTCTTTAGTGGTTCCTTTAGCTTTTCTTTTACCGGTTCTAAATATGTTGATCGCTTCATCGATGTTTTCATAAAGGCGCAGCCCGACATCGGTCTCACGATAATTATTCGCATAAAGAATCATATCAATTTTATGATCAGTTACGATGAATTTATGGGTCGTGACAGGAAGAACAAGTCGAGCGTTAGTCTGATCAGGATTAAAGAATATCGCCCGATCAATTTTTCGATAAGCATATCCAGCTTCTAAATCATCAAGGCGGACAAAGGCTCCGGTTTCGGTTCCGTTAGCGTATATATTGCCATCTTTTTCTAATAAGACACCCATATCATCAAAGAC
>JAEZUH010000085.1 GCA_023443485.1 Bacillota bacterium
TTGGAAAGAAGGGCGATATTCTCCACATAAAAGCATGAAAGAACGATAATCACCCAAAACCAGAGGCTAGATAATATGTATTTGAATTGTCCCATACAGGCAACACGAATTATACAAGCAAATGCGCGAAAAGTCTAAAACTTTGAGATGGAGTGGACCTTAAAAGGTCCTTTTTTGAGATTAAATCAGAGAAAAAAGGCCATAAAAATGAGAAAAAAAGTTATTCCTTTTGATATAATCAAAATATCATTATAATACTAGTATGAATAAGTACGAACTCTTGAAAAGCATGATTGATGAAGGCCATCAGATTGTTGTCTTCACTGGAGCTGGCATTTCAGTAGCGAGTGGGATTCCAGATTTTAGAAGTGAAAATGGCATATTTCACAATAACGAAAAAGGAGAGATAAAACTAGAAGATATTTTGTCTCATTCTTTCTTTGCTAAGTCCACTAAAAAATTTTACGAATTCTATCGAGAGAAAATGCTCTATGGGAACGCCAAACCAAGTCTCGCTCACAAGTATTTTGCTAGTTTAGAAAAGCAAGGGAAAAATGTCATCGTAATAACTCAAAACATCGATGGTTTACATCAAGAAGCTGGCTCTTCGATGGTTTATGAATTACATGGTAATGTGCATCGAAATTATTGCCAAGAATGCAACCGTCTTTTTGGCATGAAATATATTCAAGATAGTGTTGAAATTCCTCATTGTGACAAATGTGGAGGGATTATTAAACCGGACGTTGTTTTATACGATGAACCACTTAATGAAGATATCATCATGAGAACAATTTCGGCTATAATGATTTGCGATGTATTAATCGTTGTTGGCACCTCTTTGACAGTTTATCCTGCCGCTGGTTTTCTTCGTTATTTCCGTGGCAAATATTTGATTGTCATCAACAAAAGCGAGACATCATTCGACAACATGTGCGATTTAGTTATTAACGAAGATATAGAAAGTGTAATTAAAAAAATTTATGAAAGAAATAGTAATTTTTGATTTAGATGGAACCTTGCTTGACACACTCGGTGATTTGAAAAACGCTGTAAATTTCGCTCTAAATTCAAAAAAATGGCCGAGAAAGTCAAAAGAAGAGGTTCGCCTAGCCATCGGAAACGGCGTTGCGAAATTGATTCAAAGAACGGTTCCTAGCGGAATAAGCAAAGAAGAATATCAGTCCACTCTTGAGACTTTTAAAATCTATTATGGAACCCATTATGATGTCGAAACAAAGCCTTACCCTGGACTGCTAGAAATGCTTTACAAATTAAAAAAAGACGGCTTTTTACTAGCGGTGTGCACAAACAAAATTCAATCAATTGCCACCTATTTGGTCAATCGCTTTTTTCCTGGGCTATTCGATTATGTTCAAGGAGATGAAACAGGTGTTCCTAAAAAACCTGAACCTCACATGATTAACAAAATTCTCAATCGGTTTTCTTTAACAAATCAGGAAGCCATTTATATTGGCGACACCGATGTTGATCGTTTGACCGCCATCAATTCTAATCTTGAATATGCACTTGTTGAATATGGGTATCGCACGAAAAAAGAATTGGCGATTCTCTGCCCCGATAGCAAAACAGTTGCTAATGCTGATGAATTATATTCTTGGCTAAAAACATTTCAAAAAAAATAGGAACTGGTCCTATTTAATTTTTTTAATTCTGTCATCAATGAAATCGTATATTTGTTGCCGTTCGACTTTATAACAGGTAGCAAATTCATCAAGAATAAAGTTATTTGCGTATTCGAGCATATCGACATCCGCGGCTCCGAGCTTAACTCCCTCGGGATCTTTTTTATAGGTGCGATATTGAGCAAATAAATAAGCAATATCTTCAACATCTCCTGAACAAAGTCTCCTTTTGTAGGCATCTCGTCTTTGCTTAGTATTAGGGTTGAAGTCTTTTTCAATGATGCTAATTCTCTTTAGTAAGAGATCAGCTTCTTCAATGGTCATGATAGGTCGAATAATATTGTGAATTGATTCAAAGGGAACATAGATTGTCTCGGCGTCGCTTCGATTGGCTCGAACGAGAAAATATGTTTTGCCGCCCATTTCTCTTGTGCCAATAATGACAGATAGACCATCACGGCAATGCATTACTTCATCGTTTACTTTGAATGTTTTCATATAGTGCTTTTATTGTACCAAAAAAACGCGCTCAAAGATAGGGTTATGCAAGTTATCGATATAAATTCTACTTAATTTAATGTTATTAAGTTGAGTAAACCCAAACCGACGTAACAAAATGAAAAAGGTAGGAAATGGTAGTTATTTATTTTATGTTTTTGTAAACATGTGATGAAAAACTATTAGCGAAAAGTTTTAAGAATCCAAGTGTATTCTCATTACTTATCTTTCCATCCGCTCCTATGAGATTCAAAACATTACCAATATATGCCTCAGGCTGAGCCATAATCGGCATGTTCAAAAATGTTGATACTTGGCGGAGATGATGATTAGATCCGAAGCCACCGATTGAGCCGGGTGAAACGCTAATGATAGCAGCCGGTTTGTTGTTCCAGACACTTTGTCCGTATGGACGTGAACCAATATCTAATGCATTTTTCAACGCGGCAGGAAATGATCGATTATGTTCGGGTGTGGCTAATAAAATCGCATCAAAATTTTTAATTTTTTTGCGAAAATCTTGCCATTCTTTTGGTTCCATATTTTCCGACTCTAAATCTTGGTTATAGAGAGGAAGATTACCAATTTCAATAATCTCGTATTCCATCTCTTTTGGACTTTGATGAATTAAAGCCTCCACCACTACTTTTGTGAAAGACTGTTTTCTTAGAGAGCCAAGTAAAACAGCTATTTTTATATTTGACATATGTTATGCTCCTTGTGTTAATTTAATTTTAAAATAAACCCAGTCAATTGAGCAAATGAAGTGCTCTAGGAATAATCAATTCTCTCTTTTAAAAATGTTCCTTCATCAAGTTCGCTGAATGCTTGAAAAAGTTCATTTCTAGTATTCATGACAATAGGGCCTCCCCAAGCGACTGGTTCTTTAAGAGGCAAAGAACTGATAAATAACACCTGCGAAGGAGACTGTCCAGCCTTAATGACAACTTTATCTCCACAAGAAAGTTTAACCACTGTCTTTTCTCTTATTTGCTGTCCAGATATTATTACTGGTCCAACAAGAGAAAATAGCATTACTGTTCTGTCGTTTGAGGTATCGATAACTAACTCCGCACCAGCATCCAAATGAATATCATAATAATCTAAGGGAAGATAGTCGCTTTGATATCCATGGTGATTTTTGTAGGTTCCGGCAAGTAATCTTAAATATCCACCCGGGAGAGGAACTTCTTCGATATCGCTGTTTTTGATGCTTAAATATTTGGGGTGACAAAACTTATCTTTTTTAGGAAGATTGAGCCATAATTGGACTCCAAGTATTCTTTTTGAACGTGGCAGCATTTCTTCGTGAAGGATGCCAGATCCGGCAGTCATCCACTGAACTTCTCCATCTTTGATACTATCTTTATTTCCTAGGCTGTCTTGATGAACCATTTGTCCTTGGGAAATATAAGATATCGTTTCAATTCCTCGATGTGGGTGGAGAGGAAATCCGGCTTTGTAATCATCTGGATTAACGCTATCGAATGAATCGAGCATGAGAAATGGGTCGAATTCCTCGACAGTTTGGTTTGACAATACACGAGTCAATCTGACTCCCGCACCATCACTTGTTGAATATCCTTGAACAGAGAGAGTGATTTTTCTTTCCATACAATGTTCTCCTCTTTTTATTATACAAGGAATATTAGATGGCGAAAAATATACGCAATTGTGGATGCAACAAAATTGTTGCCGAGCAATAAAAAAGGCTTGAATTAATCAAGCCAAATTTTCGTTTTGGTGGATCTGACCGGGATCGAACCGGCTACCTCCTCCATGCCATGGAGGCGCTCTCCCAGGTGAGCTACAGACCCAAATGGACTGACATGATTTTATACCAATGTGTGACTATAAATCAATAATAAATTCATTAGTATCTCAAGAGTCTATTCGTTTTATATTCAAACACTCTCCTAGAGACTACGCTCGAATAGTATAAAGAGCAAATAGGAACTAAAGATTAATCCAATATCTTTCTACTTCGATTCCTTTTGAGGAGATGAATGTGTTTTCAAGAACACCACCATTTTTTATGATCGATTTAGCTGACCCAATGTTGTTCTTGTCACATGTCATCAGAACTTTAAGGATGCCCAATTTTCTACATTCTTCAAGAGCTAATTTGATCATCGCTGTAGCATAGCCTTTGCGACGTTCGCTCGGTCTTATTCCAGCCCCAATATGTCCGCCACCCAGCAACAAAGATTCATTCAAGTAATGACGAATATTAACAGCTCCAACAAAAATATGGCGGTCCAAATCTAGACAGAAAAAAGTTGAATCAGGAACATGGTTATCTATTTCCTTTTTGATCTCAAGATTCTCTAAATAGAAATCAAAGTTGTGAAAATCGTTTCTAAATATCATCCAAGGAGAATGATTGGTGTGATTAATTTCGATGTCCTTCTTCCATTCACTGAGCATATCAAATAATTGATTTTTATATTGATGTGACAATTTGACTAATTTTATATTCATAAAGATTCCATTTAGTCTAAATCATTGTTTGCGCGTATTCAAGGCAAGAGGGGAATTTGAAATGATAAATAAAACTTACTAATTGCTGTTTCAAAAAGAAAAAACAGAACCATATTTCGAGTTCTGTTGTTGTCCAATGGCGCGCCTGAGGCGATTCGAACGTCTGACTCCCATCTTAGGAGGATGGTACTCTATCCAGCTGAGTTACAGGCGCATTGAGAAAGAGACTAACTGCAAGAGTTTATTACGCTTTCAAGAATTTAGCAATATCTTGGTAGACATCCATTCGACTGTTTTCATTAAGAATTTCGTGACGTAGATGAGGATAAATTTTGGTTTGGATATCTTTAACATTAAAAGACCCGTACATGCTTTTCAATTTATCCACTGATTTTGAATAATTAGTGACAGGATCTTCTTCTCCTGAAATGATAAATAATTTTAAAGATTGATTAACATTTTTAAGATTTGATTTCTTATAAAGGACTTTAAGCCCTTTTAGGAATTCTAGACAGAAACCATTGTTCGGCCCAAAGCCACATAATGGATCGGCATTGTATCTTTTCACATTATCTTCGTTATAGGAAAGCCAATCATAGGCGGTTTTCGGATTGGAGATACGCTTATTGAATCCACCAAACATCAAAGAGTTGAGAAGTTTGGCTTTTTTATTTCTTTTCTTTGTAGTGGCGATAATTTTAGCAAGAAAATGGCCGAAATGAACGGCGGAATTTTTACTTCCGGCTCCACAAAGTATCACTTTTTTGACTTGGTCTGGATATCTTTGAATAAATGATTGGGCCATGAAAGAACCCATGCTATGAGCAAATATATAGGTTGGTAAACCACTATCTTTAAGTTTGATGACAACATCATTTTCAGCGTCGACTTGCTTTTTGAATCCATCGACAGGCCAAATTCCACGATTCGAAAGATCTTCTTTAACGTTTTCCCCTTGTCCAAAAGTATCAAGACAAAAAACATTGAAACCTTGTTTATTTAAAAAAGAAGCAAACTCATCATAGCGAGAAGAATGTTCTTCCATCCCTTCCATGATCAAGACATTGGCGATCGGTTGATCAATTAACCATTGCAAACCAAATAGTTTTTGCCCATCTTGAAGAGAAATATCATATCTTTTTTTCATCGTGAAGTTACCTCCATTTAATTATAACCATTAGGATTTTTCTTTTGCCAATTCCAAGAGTCTCGACAAGCTTCAACAATATCGTATTCAGTTTTGAACCCCATCTCGTTAAGAGCTTTCGAACAATCGGCATAATTCTCATCAACATCACCAGGTCGTCGAGGAGCAACTTTATAGGGGATTTTCACTCCATTGGCTTTTTCAAAAGCATGAACTAATTCAAAAACGCTTGTTCCACGACCAGTTCCAAGATTGAAAATAACTAATCCAGGTTTTTCAGCAAGCTTTCTTAAGGCAAATAAATGACCTCTCGCTAAATCTGAAACATGAATGTAATCACGAACACCAGTTCCATCGATGGTTCGATAATCATTACCGTAGACATTTAAATAAGAGCGTTTGCCAATCGCTACTTGAGTGATGTATGGCATTAAATTGTTTGGTATACCATTTGGATCTTCACCGATTAATCCTGAGGAGTGTGCTCCAATAGGGTTGAAGTAGCGCAGAATCGCAATATTCGCATGGGGATGGCTCGCGGCATAATCTTTTAAAAGATATTCAATATCAAGTTTATTTTGACCATAAGGATTCGTACATCCTCCAACTTTGTCACTTTCTTTTAAAGGAACATGATCAGGTGTACCATAGACAGTCGCGCTGGATGAAAAGACTATGTTATTAATCGCGAATTCATCCATTAAACGGAGCAATACTTTGCTTCCTCCCACGTTATTTGAAAAATATAAATCGGGTTTTGAGACCGATTCAGCAACACTCTTTAAACCCGCAAAATGAATGATGTCGCTAATTTTTTCATGTGATAACAAATTTCGCATTTCTTCTTCATCTCGAACGTCAATTTCATAAAATCTTGGCTTTTTGCCAGTTATTTTAAAAATTCTATTTAATACTTCGGGCTTCGAATTAGCGTAGTTATCGACAATCACAACATCAAAATTGTGATTTAGTAATTCCACGACAGTGTGGGAACCGATATATCCAGTTCCGCCAGTAACTAAAACAGCCATACTTATCTCCTTTGTAATTCTTCAACGACAAGTTTATTAACAATCGCAGGATTTGCTTTGCCTGCCATTTTTTTCATGACTTGTCCGACGAGAAACCCTATCGCTCGATCTTTACCATTTTGGTAATCAATAATTGCTTGTGGATTGCTATCGATAATTTCTTTAACTGCTTGACCAATTAAATCGCCATCACTAACCAAATCGGCACCTATAATTTTTTTGACAATTTCGGGGTCTTCATCTTTTTCGATTAATTTTTGAAAGATTTCACGGCCTTGCTTATTAGAGACTTGTTGTTTTTCAATCATCAAAACAAGTTTTCCCAAATTCCGTGGAGAAACTTTGAATTGGTCGATATCAATCATCTCTTTGTTGAGGATGGATTGAACATCAACAATAATCCAGTTTGCCAATAGTTTTGCGCTCGCTCCAGATTTAATGGCTTCATCAAAATAAACGCAAGTTTTTTTGTTAGAAATAAGCATTTGTGAATCGTAATCGTTGAGACCGAGATTTTGATAACGCGCTAATTTTACTTCAGCCAATTCAGGAGAAGTATCTATCGCGTTTTTAATGAAATCTTCGCTCAATTTTATGGGAGGAATATTTGGTTCAACAAAGTATTTATAATCAACAGCGTCGGTTTTTAGTCTCATTAATATGGTTTGTTTTAATCCTTCATCGAAACGCCTTGTTTCCTGAGTAACTGCCCCACCACTAAGTAGGACTTTTTCTTGTCTCTTTATTTCATAATCAACGGCTTTTTCAATATTGGCAAAACTGTTGAGATTTTTAATTTCAACTTTTGTGCCAAGTTTTTTTGCACCCACAGGGCGAAGCGAAATGTTGACATCACAACGAAGTGATCCTTCTTCCATCTTGCCAGTACTGACATCAAGAAAGGTAACAATAGAACGGATTTTTTCCACATATTGTCTTGCTTCTTCTCCACTGCGAAGGTCCGGACGAGACACAATTTCTACCAAGGGTATACCGGCACGATTATAGTCAAGTAATGTGCAATCCCAGGAATGAAGTTGCTTACAAGTGTCTTCCTCTAGATGAAGTCTTTCAATGCTGATGGTCCTTTTTCCTAAAGAGGTATTAATTTCTAATTTTCCATCAGAACCTATTGGTCTTTGTTGTTGAGTAATTTGATAACCTTTTGGAAGATCACTGTAGAAATAGTTTTTGCGGTCAAACCAAAGCTCTCTATCAATAGTCATATTTAAAGCATTACAAATACGAATAGCATTGATTACAGCTTGTTTGTTAACGACAGGCATTGTCCCTGGGAAAGCTAAATCGAGAGGGACAGTAAGGGTATTAGGAAGTTCCCCATAACAAATAGGGGCATTAGAAAACATCTTGCTCTTGGTGTTCATTTCGACATGGATTTCTAGTCCGATAACAGCTTCGAAGTTCATCTTATTTTCCCTCCTTTGCGACTAAATCTTTTAGTTGAGTAATATTTTCAATTCCTTTAGCGAGAGAAAGTACTTCCGATTCAGCAAATCTCTTTCCGGTTAAATTGACCCCAAAAGGTAAACCTTTATCAAAGCCAAGAGGCAGTACGATTGATGGTAAACCGGCAAAATTGCCAATAGCGAGGTGATTGTCAGAAATAAGATATTCATTTGATAATTTATCGCCTTTCTCTCCTTGAAAGAGAGGGGCTGTTGAAGGAGCGGCTGGTAAATAAATAACATCATAATCTTTTAAGATATTGTTCGTAGCATCGACGATAAGTCTACGAACTTTTTGAGCCCTTAAAAATACTTCAGCTTGGTTCTCTTTGAATAGTGAATAACTGCCAATTACGAATCGTCGTTTAATCATTTCACAAAAACCTTCAGTTCTAGCCTTTGTCATTACTTCTTCGTAATCTTTTCCATCGAATCTTGGGCCGAATTTGATGCCATCAAGATTGGCATTATTGCTCGTCGCTTCCGAACATGAAATTACTATATATGTAGGATATATTGCCTTGCAGAGTTTTAAATCCATTGAAACGAAATCAACTCTCGCGCCTTGTTGCTTCAATGTTTCAATAGTTTTGTCAAATGAAGCAATGATGTTGCGATTGCTAATTGAGTCATAAATTTCTTTAATGACCGCGAATTTTTTACCGTTTAAGTGTGCGCTAATCGATTGGGAGTATTTTTCTACTGCAACTGTTGATGAAGAGCTATCTTTCTCATCTCTTCCTGATAGAGCTTCTAAAACGATGGCTGAATCCATGACATTTCTGGTAAAAAAGGCCACGTGGTCAAGAGACGGAGCGAAAGGGAATAGACCAAATCTAGAAATTCGACCCCATGTTGGCTTCATTCCAACAAGAGCAGCATAGCTGGCTGGCTTACGCACACTATCACCAGTATCTGAACCAATAGCGAAAGGAACAATGCCAGAAGCCACTGCTGCGGCAGAGCCACAGCTCGAACCACCTACCATATGTTTATGGGAAGGATCCCAAGGATTATAAGTCAAACCTTTATGCCCAGTCATGCCTGTTCCACCCATTGCGAGCTCATCAAGAGTGGCCTTCCCAATTAAAATTGCTCCTTGTTCTGTTAAGCGAAGATAAACCTCGCTTGAGAAAATTGGGGTATAACCCCTTAATATGTTGGAAGAAGCGCATGTTGGAATATCTTTCGTTGAAAAGTTGTCTTTTAACGCATAAGGAATTCCCCATAACAGATTGTTTTGTTTGTTTGGGTCCAAGCGATTAACCGCTTCAAGAGCTTCCTTCTCACAAATATATTCAAAAGCGTTATTTTGATCATTTTTAGCTTTTTCTAAAGATTGTTTTACTAACTCTAAAGGAGTTATTTTGCCTTCTAAAATAGCTTGATGAAGGCTCAAAATATCGAGAGATAAATATTCCATATTAGCCCACCACCTTTGGTAATCTAATTTGACCATCAACAACATGACCAGCATTTTTTAAAGCAATCTCTTGCGGAACTGGTGTCGTGGGAATATCTTCCCTTAAGTAATCGGTTGTCACATCAAAAGGAAATGTCATTGGAGATACTTCATCAACTCCCGGAATTTGAGAAATTAGTTCCATCTGTCGAATGATGACATCGAACTCTTCAAGAAGAGTGATGTACTCGCTATCTTTCATGTCGAACATAAGGTTATTCGCTACTTGTTTTAATAAAGGCATGTCTACATTTTTCATAATAAAAAATCCTACTTCAACAGAAGTATTGTAACATAATGCCAAATTTTTATTTACCAATTTCTTATTTAAGAAAAATGATTTTCAATAAACAATCAAAAAAGAGAAATTAGAAATTAAACAAAAAGATTATTTTTAGATTAAATCAGGGCTTTGAATTCGTCTTCACTCAAGACGGTAATTCCTAAAGAATTCGCCTTATCAAGTTTAGATCCTGCTTCAGTTCCAGCGACGACAACATCAGTGGCTTTTGAGACTGAGCTAGTTACTTTAGCACCAAGATTTTCTAGCAACTCAGTCGCTTCTTTTCTGCCGATAAAAGAAAGGGTTCCAGTCAGTACAACGGTTTTCCCAGAAAAGAAAGAATTTGCAGCTTGAGTGTTGCTTGCTATATAAGCAAAATTGAGTCCGTGTTCTTTGAGAGAATCAATGATTTGTAAGTTATTTTCGTTAGAGAACCAATCAACGAGAGAATGAGCGACAACTGGTCCGATATCTGGTATCTCAAGAAGTTCTTCTTCTGTCGCTTTGATTAAGTTATCAATGTGTTCATACTTCTTCGCCAAAGTCTTAGCCATTTTGGCACCAATTTCTTTTATTCCGAGTCCAAAAAGAATCTTTTCTAAAGAATTGCTTTTTGAAACTTCGATGGCTTTAAGCAAATTATCAATTGATTTAGCTTGCCATCCATCAAGATTGATTATTTCATCACGATAATTAAAGAGACTATAAATGTCATTAATATAATGTAAAAAGTTTTGATTAAAGAATTGCTCGGCTACTTTTTCACCAAGGCCATCGATATCCATCGCATCGCGAGAGGCAAAGTGAATAATTGCTTCTACTTGTCGGGCATCACACGAGTGGTTAGTGCAAAAATGCATGGCATCTTTTTTTACTAGCTTGGACCCGCAAACAGGGCAATTTTCAATCATCTTGTATGGGGTTTGAGTTCCATCTCTTTTCTCGATTAAAACACGAACTACTTCTGGAATAACATCTCCCGCTTTTCGTAATACAACATAATCTCCAACCATTAGATGTTTTTCAATTATAAAATCTTCATTGTGAAGAGTTGCTCTTTGAACAGTACTTCCAGCCACTCGAACTGGTTCAAGAACAGCATTTGGAGTAACTTTCCCTGTTCTTCCAACGGTATATATAATGTCAGTTAATTTGGTGACTACTTCTTCAGGTGGAAATTTATAAGCGATGGCCCATCTTGGCGTTTTGGCGGTATATCCAAGTTTATTGTATAAAGACATGTCGTCAACCTTGATGACAATGCCATCGATGTCATAACTTAACGAGCTTCTTTTTTGTGCGTATTCTTTTATGTAATCAATGACTTCATCAATTCCATGACAAAGGCGGCGTTCAGGATTTGTTTTGAAGCCGAGTTTGCTAACCATGTTTAAGGCTTCAGAGTGGTAGCGAACACCAAAATCTTTAGCATTTACAAAATAGTACCAGAAGGCATCCAATCCTCTTGTGGCCGCAATTCCGCTGTCTAATTGGCGAACACTTCCAGCGGCTGCATTACGCGCATTGGCAAAAAGGGGCTCGCCATTATTTTTACGTTCTTCATTGAGCTTAAGAAGTGATTTTTTTGGCATAAAAACTTCGCCGCGAACTTCAAAATCCCCATCGAGATCAATGCGAGTTGGAATTGATTTAATAGTGATGACATTGGCGGTGACATCTTCACCTTCAACGCCATCTCCTCGTGTCGCAGCGTATACTAATTTTTTGTTATAAACTAAAGACATACCTAGACCATCAATTTTCATCTCGGTCATATAGGTAATTTTATCTGTTCCGACAACATCGCGAACTTTCTGATCAAAATCACGAAGATCGTCTTCGTTAAATGCGTTAGCCAAAGAGAGCATTGATCGTTGGTGTGTTACTTTTTTAAATTGTTCTTGAACCAATCCTCCAACTCTTTGAGTTGGTGAAAGAGGACTAGCTAATTCAGGAAAAGCTTTCTCTAAAGCAATAAGTTCTTGCATTAAGCGGTCATATTCAGCATCGGTCACACTTGGATTATCTAAAACATAGTATTCATAATTATATTTTTCCAACAGATTTGTGATTTCTAGAGCTCTTTCTTTTGGTGTCATGCCTTATGTCCTCCTCGAGTAATAGATGGGTGATTACCCATTAATGATTTTTTGCCATGAGTTTCGAATAATACGGTGATGATTCCGTCTCCTTCTATCTCAACTACTTTGCCAACTCCAAAGGTTTTATGAACGACAGTATCTCCTTCTGCCCAATCTTCGATGTTATTTGTTTTCTTTGAGAAGTCTTGTTTAATTGGCTCATCGCTAGAAAAATCAAGGTTAGGTCCATCATTAAAATGGTATTCTTTTTGTTTGATTTGAGATTTAAAGGGACTATATGTATCAACACTTTGCGCTACGTCGTTTCCTGATTCAGCTAAAAATTGGGAAGGTAATAATCGACCACCTAAAACATAGGAATAATCGGCCGAGAAAGTTAAATATAGTTTCTCTTTTGCCCTTGTCATAGCAACGTACGCCAATCTTCTTTCCTCTTCGAGACCGCGATATCCCGATTCAGCGACCGATCGAGAGTGGGGAAAAACACCATCATTAAACCGAACAACAAAAACGATTGGATATTCTAGTCCTTTCGCGGTGTGAGCGGTCATCATGGTAACAAAGTCACCTTCAATTACGTCATCTTGAGCAGAGTATAAAGCAATATTTTGTAAATATTCATCAAATGTAGACTCTGGATTAGCTTTCAAATAATGACGAATGTCAGCGAAAAGAGCCTTGATGTTTTCAATTCTCTCATCACCATCATCTTCCTTAAGCAAATAATCTTTATAACCAGTCGACCAAATCATATCTTCTAATGTTTTAGAAAACACTTCATCATTTTCGTTAATTTTTTCTCTGGTGAGGTCAATTAGTTCAATCATTGATTTGAGTTTAACAACTGCTCTAGCTGGCACTTCAGTTTTATCTAAATCAAGTCCTTTTATGAAATCAAAAAGGGATAAATTTGCGGTTGCAGCTTCTTCTTTAATTTTTGAAACTGTCATATCTCCGATTCCTCTTGTAGGTACATTGATAATTCTTTCAAAAGCTATGTTGTCTTGAGTGTTAGTAATTAAACGAAAGTAAGCAAGAACATCCTTGATTTCTCTTCTTTGATAGAACTTCTGTCCCCCATAAATCTTATAAGGAATGCCACGATTGACAAAAGCGGCTTCAAACTCCATTGTCACATAGTTAGAACGATACAAAACAACGATGTCGGAATAACGACGATGATCGCCTTTAACAAGTTTTTGAATTTCTCGAGCGACATAATCCGCTTCACCCTTTGAAGAAGGACCTGAAAAAACAACAACAGGCTCGCCTTTATCCAAACGAGTATAGAGGTTTTTAGGAACTCTCAATTTATTGTTCGATATTAGTTTATTTGCCGAATCGAGTATCTTTTGCGTACTGCGATAATTTCTTTCCAAAACAATTGTTTCAACATTGGAAAATTCTTTAATTAAATCTAAAATGATGTTTTGGTTGGCTCCTCGCCAGGTATAAATGGTCTGATCTGGATCACCAACAACATATAACGAAGTATTCGAATTTTGCAAAAGTTTGATCATTCGATATTCGACATCATTAGTATCCTGGAATTCATCAATTAAAATATGATTAAAACGCCGTTGCCATTTTTGGCGGATATCGGGGTATTTATCTAAAATAAGATTCGTTCTAAGCAACAGATCATCAAAATCGAGAGAGAAACTTTTGTTTTTTTCATCTTCATAAATTGAATATATTTCAAGACAGGTCTTTTCATCTTCAAAAGTGGGCTTATCGATTTTAATATCTTCGGGATATTTTTCTTTAATCTTATTTTTTGAAATGTATCCAATTGCACGGCCGACAATTTTGTCTCCTCTTTTGAACCCCATATTTGCGACAATGTCTTTAATGAGCTTAGTTTGATCTTCTTCATCTAAAATTGAAAAAGTACTGGGAAAACCGAGAATTCCTATTTCTCTTCTAAGGAATTGAGCGGCAAAAGAATGGAAAGTTTTTATCGTTAAATCACTATTTATTTCAGGGAGCATTTTGATGACTCTCTGTCTCATTTCATTAGCAACCTTATTTGTAAATGTAATAGCTAAAATTGACCAAGGGGGAACATTACATTCAGAGATGAGAAAAGCGATACGATAAGTCAAAACCCGAGTTTTTCCTGAACCCGCTCCAGCGATGATGCGGACGTACTGTGAGTTTGTCTCGACAGCTTTCAATTGCATTTCGTTTAATTCTGATTGTATATTCATATATTGCTTTGCAATATAATATCACATTATGTCAACTTATTCAATTTATTTCCTGAATTTATCTTAAGGCAATTGGGTTAGTTCAAGGTAAGAAGAAATGTTCTGAACGCCTAAGATGTTAATTTTAACAGTCTTGTTTTCTAGCAAGATTAGACTTGGTGTTCCTCCAAACCACATTTCGTCTAGTGATACAGCTCCAATTGTCATCTCAACATCTTCATGAATTGGAATTCCCTTTTTATAAGACAATAAGAAAAAGTTTTTATTTGTAATAGAAATGAAATTTAACATATCGGTTTTAAACGATTCACAGTAGTAACATTGTTCGCTATAGAAATAAACGAAATAATTGTTTTCTTCCTGTGAGAAAAAATCCTCCCATTGTATTTGCAAATAATCGAAATCAACATAATCGTATAAGGGGCCATTACTTTCTAAAGTATTACAAGATGTAGAGCAAATAAGAAAAAGAGAAGCGAATAATATGAATTTTCTCACAATTATATAGAGTAATATTACGTCCTTTTTTTACAATTTTAGTTTCTTAATGGTAAAATAAGACAAATGGCAATTTTCAAAAAGAAAAAGACGCTGGTTGGAAATATGACTTATATGGCTTTAATGGCCGCAATTAATGTTATATTTATTTTGCTATCAGCTTGGATTCCAGTGTTATTTATCCTTTTAATATTTATCCTTCCTTTAGCAAGCACAATCGTGACATATTTTTGTCAAAAAAAATACTTTATAATCTATGCAATTACTACAATTCTTCTTTGTGCATTAGCTAGCTTTTGGGATGTTGGCAATGTAATTTTCTATGTAATACCATCGCTAGTTTCTGGCTTTATTTTTGGGGTATTGATGGAAAAAGGTATTTCACCAATAATTATTATTTTGTCTGGGGTTTTAGCGCAAATCCTGCTTTCTTATCTCGCTATTCCACTAGTATATTTAATTTATCAAAGAAATATAGTGACTGATTTCGCGACAATCTTTTCTTTACAAAATTTTGTCTATCTCAAATATCTTCAGAATATCTTTATTTGTACCATTGCCATTATTCAACAAGCTATTTCATTTATGATAATTTATGAAGAGATCTCAAAGATGAATATTAACCCTCTTTTTGAAAAGAAAGATAATATCATTGTCCCATTTTTAACCCTGGGATTTATTGGGTTAAGTGCTATATTAGCTTTTGTATATCCTGAACTATCATATTCTGCAATGATCCTTTCTTTATTACTCGGATTTTACTGTGTGGGAATATTAATCGCTGAGAAAAAAAGATGGATCATAATAACATTGCTTATATCTTCGATTCTTTCATTGTTCGTGTTTTCACTTTTATATGATATTATTCCCGAAACAGCTCAACCATTAGGCCTTTTAGTCGCTCAGGTATTTCCACTTTTCTGCACAATTATTGTTTTTATCAATAATTATTTGTTAATGAAAACAAACAAAGCTACAATTGAAAATAGGCAACCCTAATGGAAAGTTTATTTAAGAGTGTAGGAAAAGGTTTATTGTATCTTTTGGTACTCCCTTTTTTTCTTTTAGTCATAAGTGGCTACGCCATAGCAGGGCTAATCGTTTTTATATACTTATTCTTTAAATCAATAGTTTTATTCTTTATGGGACGTTCTTTGGATATCGAATTAGCTGAGGACAAAAAGGCTAAACAAATCATTCAAAAGGCTATTCCAAACAGTTCAAATCCAGTTATAAAGCAAGATGGCGCTCCTCAAAGTGATGCTTCGGAAAATATCGTTGTAACTTCATCAAAAGCTTTCATCCCATATGAGGAACCTTCTTCTGTTGAGGAAGCGTGTTTTGGAATCGACATTGAAAGTGAAAAGCAAAATGAACCGGTAAAAGAAAAAGTAATTTCAGGAACATTAGACAATCAAGCCATGGAAGAAAAGAATGAAGATATTGAAACAAACAATATTCCTCAAGATGACATTCAATTAGAAAAATACTCCCCTAAAAAGACTCGTTTTGATGATCTCAATGATGATGATTATGATAAGGAAAGCAAAAAAGACAGTGGAGTCGACATTCACTTTAAGGATTTTTAATCATGCTACCAACCCTATTAAAATTAACTGAATCGGACAAGAGATTGCTTATCGCATTTCTTTTAATTTTCATTCTAGTTTTTGTCATCGTTGGAGCGATTGGTTATCTAATTGTACGAGTTATGAAATGGCAAGGAAAGAGACTAGATAGTTGCGTTTCTGATGTTGTCTATTCACGTGTCATCACCGACAAAAAAACATTCTCGAAATACGCTCACAAGAAGAATTGGATTATTTTCTATAAAGCAGCTCGCATTCCAGTCATTATCATGTTGGTTTCCGGAATAATTTTAGTTGTTAGAAATCTTATAAATCATGATTTTAGTTACGATGTTTTTAATAATGTTAATGGATTCAGCACAGTTCTATTCTTGTGGGACTTCAGTGACATGTTCAATTTAGATCCTTTAACGTTATCTTTTACTTTCAATCTTCCAGTTTTAACTCATTCACCTCATTTTGAGATAGAAGCTTGGGGAAGCTATTTATTTGTCCCTGGCATGGCGGTTGGAGGATTGTGGTATTTATGGTGTGTCCAGTCATTGATTTCCCGCACATTAAGAATTAAGAAATTAAGTGAATCAATATTCGATAAGAATCTTGATAGATTCAATCAAAATGAACAGTTAATGAACTCATTAAATGCTGGTAAGGCGCCATTAAATAGCGAAGTTAAACCAACCGAAGAAAATAAGAGTCTCGAGAACTAATCGAGACTCTTTTGTTTAAATTGCAATAATTACAATTTGATAAATAAGGTAAGCAACAAATAAAACATCAAGAATAATCAGCAACCACAAAAATCGTCTCTTCATTCGATTGCGACGATTAATTTCTTCTTGAGTTAAGGGAATATTCTTTGCTTTTTTGGCCATAAACTAATATTTTATTGAGTTGGATGTGCGTGGGTAAGGTTGAACATCACGTATGTTTTGCATGCCTGTGACATACATCAGTAAGCGATCAAAGCCAAGACCAAAACCAGCATGTTTGCAACCTCCATAACGTCGAGTGTCGAGATACCATTCCAATCCTTTAGTTAATCCTAATTCATCCATTTTAGCTTTAAGGATGTCATATCTTTCTTCACGTTGAGAACCACCGACGAGTTCACCAACCGCAGGAACTAATAAGTCGCACGCGGCAACGGTTTTACCATCGTCGTTTTGTCTCATATAAAAGGCTTTAATTTCTTTAGGATAATTAATTAAGAATAGAGGACCTTTAAAAACTTTCTCAGTCAGATATCTCTCATGCTCGGATTGTAAATCCATTCCCCATTCGATATTGCTGTTTTCAAATTTTTGTCCTTCTTTAACGGCTTTCTTTAATAATTCAACTCCTTCGGTATAGGTCAGCACTTTGAATTCAGATTCAACGACGTGATGGAGTCGATCAAATAGAGTGTTATCAATCATCGAATTGAAAAACTCCATTTCAGCCGGGCAAGAGGCAAGAAGATAATTAATGCAATATTTTACGCAGTCTTCGATGAGATTCATATCATCTTGTAAATCAGCAAAAGCAATTTCGGGCTCAACCATCCAGAATTCACTGGCATGACGAGTAGTGTTACTATGTTCCGCTCTAAAAGCAGGCCCAAATGTATATACATCGCGGAATGAGAGAGCAAATGGTTCAACGTGGAGTTGTCCAGTAACAGTTAAATTTACTTTTTGCCCATAAAATGAATTTGGATCTTTGGTGTCATGAGTAACAACATCGAAAACGTTGCCCGCTCCTTCACCATCATTTGTGGTAATTAAAGGAGTATGAACATAGATAAATCCGCGTTCTTGAAAGAATTCATGAATTGCCATTGACAATACACTGCGAACACGAAATATGGCTTGAAATGTATTTGCACGAGGTCTGATGTGAGCAATATCTCGCAAAAATTCGAACGAATGTCTTTTCTTTTGCAAAGGATAGTCATCAGCCACATCTCCCTCTAATTCACATTCACTAACGATAATCTCAAATGGCTGTTTATTGTTCGGAGTGAGGGAAACATCACCTTTAACCTTAATTGCGGCGCCAGTTTTTAAGCTAGAAAGAAGACTATAATCTTTGCATTCCTTGTGATAGACTAACTGAACATTTTTAAAATATGTTCCATCATTAAATTCGATAAAACCAATCGAACCATTGTCTCGATTTGTTTTTACCCAACCTTCTAGAATAATATCTTTTAATTTTGATTTTTCTTCCTCGTCGCCGCTAACGACAACATCATAGAGTTCGAAATCTGTTACATCATAGAGATCCATATATCCATCCTCCGTAAAATAATTATACAAGAATAAATGATTAAATCATTTTAATTCGTGAATTTGTCGTAATCTTCAATTTTCCAGTTCGGATCCACGCCAAGATCCAACGGAGCGAACAAACGCATTTCGTATAAGCGTTCGGCTACTTTAGCAATCATAGCAGCATTATCCGTGCAACACCACATGGGAGGAATGTTAATTTTAACATTCATTTTTTCCATTTCTCGTGTCATTTCACTGCGAAGGTATGAATTTGCTGAGACGCCACCACCGAGAATAACTTCACTTACTTCAAATTCTCGAACAGCTCTTTTAACTCGATCTACAATTGTTCCAATCGCGACATCTTGGAAAGATTTACACATATCAGGAACATTGACCTTTTCGCCCTTTTGCTCGAGATTATGAACTAAATTTATCACGTTTGTCTTTAACCCAGAGAAAGACAAATCGTATGTATGTTCGCCTTTCAAAGGGATTGGGAGATTGTAACTATGTTGACCTTCTTTGGCCAATCTATCAATTGGAATTCCACCAGGATAAGGGAGTCCAAGAACACGAGCCACTTTGTCATAGCATTCTCCAATGGCATCATCACGAGTTTCCCCTATGACTTCAAATGACATATGTTCTTTCATTATAATCAGCTCGGTATTTCCTCCCGAGACAACAACTGCCAATAAAGGAAAATGAAATGGTTGAATATACTCATTGGCATAAATGTGCCCGACAAGATGATGAACTGGAATCAAAGGTTTTTTATAGAGCATTGCTAAAGTCTTAGCGGCTTGGAGACCGACATGAAGGGCTCCAATTAAACCAGGACCACGAGTAACAGCAAAGGCATCGATTTCATCAATTTTTACATTTGCCCTTTCAAGGGCTTCTTTAAGAACAACACCGATGTTTTCTACATGGAGACGAGAAGCGATTTCAGGCATAACTCCTCCATATTTGGTGTGAACATCAACCTGAGAAGAAACAATATTCGAAAGTAAAGTACCATCTCTAATGATGGCAATAGCTGTTTCATCGCAGCTAGACTCAATTGCTAAAATCAGCGCCATAATTTCCTATCTCCAATAGCATGTATAATGCATCTTCACCATTGTCATAATAATGGGGTTTAATTACTATCTCACGAAACCCGTGCTTCTTGTAAAAAGCGATGGCTTTCGAATTCGATACTCTAACTTCGAGGGTTAAAGTCAAAACTTGTTTTGCTGCGCAATCGTTGATGATTTCGTCCATCATCGCTGATCCTAAGTCATGTCTTTGCATCTCGGGGTGAACAGCAATTTTGCATATTGTTGCAGAATCAAAAGTCTGCCAATAATCGCAAAAGCCAAGAACTGATTTAAGACCTTGAGATTCAATTTCAAGTTCAATAACCCAAAAATTACTAACCGGATTTTCCTTCAACTCATAACGAAAATCCTTTTCTTTCCAAGGTGAAACGAAAGTAAGATTTTCAATCTCAAGAATCGCTGGCAAATCATTTTCAGTGGCTGGTCGAACTGTAACGTTTAAATATTCCATATCAATCTCTCATGTAGACTGGCACAACGCCTAAGGGGTTATCAACTTTTTCAAGAAAACCCTGCAAAGAAAACATTTCTGCAGCAATATTTGTTTTTGTTCCCTCAATTTTTAAATATTGAGTTTCACCACAGACATGAAACTCTGGATGGCAGGAAATGTAATTAATAACTTGCTCATTTGTCATAATTTGATCAGGAAGCAAACATAACGAGCCTTGGTAGACACCAATGTAGGATCGGTTGCTTCTAGCATTAATTAGACAGATAGATGGAGCATCTTGATCTTTTAAAACTCGTAAAGAGCTGACAGTATATAAACTAACAGGCAAAACAGTGGCGATTGTCTTTGCAATGCTTAGAGCAATTCGAACTCCGGTATATGAACCAGGACCAATAGCGACGATGATGCTTTCAATATCATTTTTTTCAACGTTGTTTTTTGATAATAGGTTATCTAACTCAGGAATCATGTGTTCAGATTGGGATTGCCAGGACTCATAGGAAATCGAATCGATTAGGTGATGTTTATCTGCTATTCCGACTGTTAGAGATGTGTTCGATGAATCAAGTAAAATTGTGTATTTCATAATGCAATGTTTTTAATCACTTCTTCTCTCCCAACAAAGGAAAAAGAACGATTATCTCCTCCGAGATTTTTAATTTCAACTTCAAGTAAATCTGTTGGCAAAAGCTTTTGAATATAATTGGGCCACTCAATGACAGTTATGCCGGTTTCATAACCAATGTATTCTTCGAGACCAATATCAGTGTTGATGTCTTCCAAACGGTAGGCATCGATATGAATAAGAGGCCTTCTACCTTTAAAATATATTTTCATGATGTTAAAGGTTGGGGATTGAACAACTTCAGTAATTCCTAAACCTCGCGCAATTCCTCTAACGAGTGTCGTTTTACCCGCACCTAAATCACCCTTCATCGCTAAAGTAATTCCATCAGGCAATATCGAAGCGAGCCGTTCTCCCAATTCGATGGTCTTTTCGGCTCCATGTGTAACTATATTTACGAACATATTGTTATTCTTTCTTTAAAATTTGGTTGGTAAATTGATTATAATAATCTTTCGCCGAATTCTCATCGAAAGGAAATAGCCTTTTTTTCATTCTTTCGACAATATCGGAAATGGTGTGTTTTAATATCTGATCTAAGTCATCATCGTAACCATAAAAATCTCGATGATGTAAATATTCTTTTTCATCAAGGACACGTACTTCTCCGTTTGGAAATAACTTGGCATCTAAATCATAATCAATGTACTTAATTACATCATGATCAATGAGAGACGGAGAAGCAATATTGCAGTAGAAGCAAACACCATCTTCTTTAATCATACATATTACATTCCACCATTCTCTTTTCGAGAAAATGGTAATGGCCGGTTCTTTTGTAAACCAACTACGCCCATTATTTTCCACTACTTTGGCGCGGCGAGAAGCAGAGACAATAAAATCATGGTTGTTTTCAATTACAAAACCACGATCCCAAACACGATGCAAATCACCATTGTGTTTGTAACATTGTATTCCCAACCAACGTCCAACAATGCTCATGAAATTACTTAGCTATTTCAGCTAAGACCTCCATGAAGTCAGGAAGTTCCTTCTGAAATTGTTTCACTCCATCAGGATTAAATTTCTTGTCAACTGGCAATTCATTTACTAAATCATCGTAACTTAGATACAATGTTGTGTGGCCGGCCCAAACGCAAAAAATAACGTTGAGCAAATGTTTGTCAATCTTAATAGCTCTGATTTTAGAAAGGAATTTTGTGCCAAACACATCTTTGAGATCAGCGTCTTTTGGTCCATAAATGAAAAAGTCATCATTGCTTTCTAATGGCTCAAGATCATCCAAAGCTGTTGGCTGATCGACACTTTCTTTGCCTTTAATAATGAAGAGAAATCTTCCTTCGAAATCCAGTGAATTAACAAATTTAATATACTTTCCGACAAATGCAGTTTTTCTTTGTCTTCCAGCTCCGGTGAACAAAGCGCATTCGCACATCTCAAAATGGTTATCAGCATATGCGCCTTTAACTAAGTTCCGAGAAATCGAATTCGTCAAGCCAGAATAAACGCCATCAGCAAACACTTCTCCAAGTTCAAGTTTGTCTTTGGGGAAATAGACGACATTGCTAAACTTTCCATCGGCAAAACTAACCTTATTAATAGCTGTTGATGCTTTGACAACATATCCTTGAAAATCGGGACGATCAACTCGTCTATTTAGAATGAAGAAAATGAGAATAACTACAACAGCAACACCGAGCAAACACCAGGCGATGATATTCGTAACAGTCTGCGATAATGACAAAAGAATTAATCCAGCGATAGAGCAAATAATTATTATAGCCATCGAAATTGTGGATCTCGTCTTGGATCTTTTCACAGAGCTAATAATCTCATTGCGATATGTATCAATAGCTTCCCAATAAGGAGTATCATCACTAGATGGTTTTTCAATTTCAATTGGTCCATCATTGACTTTTATAGGGCTGTCAACTGTTGCTTTGACCTCAATAATTGGCTCGACTGTTTTTTTGGAGATGTCATCTGTTGATTCATCAACAACGGTATTTTTATCTAATTCCATATTAAAACCTCATGTTAATTAAATATAACATAAAATGTTACCAAACTAAATAAAGCTTTTTTAAGGGGAAAGAGTTATTCCTTGCCTTTTTCCTCTTTCTTTTGGAGAAAGGAATTATTGACATCACGAAGAAGAAATGGCCATTTTTTGGCAATCAAAAACATAAAGAGTGAGACAAGAATAATCGAAGGCAGCATATACGCACCATTATAAACAAATGAATAGAGGAAACCATTTGTAAATCCCCAAACAAATCCAGATGGATCATTCCAGAACAAAACACCAGATAAATAATGGGAAGCAAATTTGAGAATGCCTCCTAATAAACAGCCAATAAGAAGCCATCCGATTTGGATTTTTGGTTGATTTTCTTTTATCGATAACTTTCTAAACAAACCGGCAAATCCAACAACTGCATAAACAATAACGTAATCAAATAAAACTTGAGCCATCGCGATATACCAAGTTGAAGCTATTGCGTAGAATCCATCAGCTAAATCGAGAAGACCCATGACTAAACCAGTAAGTATACCGGCGAGAGTACCACGACGAAATGAAACAATCAAAACACAAATCATCGCAATTCCGATGGAACCACCATTAACAAAAATGGGAGCAGAATAAGCTCCAGCTATTGCATCCAAAACAAATCCAATCGCAGCAAAAATAGCAACTTCCGCCATCGTTCGAATATTAAATAATGCTTTCATAAGACCTCCAAAAAATAAAATCCACCGGCAAAACCAGTGGATGTCTAAATTAATAGTCCTACGCTAGCATTGCCTAGATCAGGTTAAGGGTCGTTATTTCTAACCTCTCAGCCCTTGCGAGCTCCCCTGTTCATTTCGAACGTGTACATTGTATGGAGATAATTAATGAAAAGCAATATCATTTTTGCTTCGGACGAGAATACACGATCCGGAGTTTACATCCAAAGTGCCATTTGAGCTTAGTAACTCGTTAGAAATACATAGTGTGTCATTATCAAGTAAAGTGTAATTATCGAGTTCAAATTTAAAACCCTTTAAAGAGATTACAGAGTTACCATTTGAGAAGAAAGAATAAAAACGATACTGATCCTTTTGAAAAGAAATTTTACAAGGCGCATCATATCTCGAAATAATCGAGTAATCATCTTCGATTATTATTCTATCATCAAGTTTTAATAGGTTAATATTTGCCAAGAAATGTTCAATGCGGCTGCCCTGAATTCCACCAAGAATAATAATCTTTTTCATGCCTTGGTTGAATCGCTGGTAAGCATAATAGGTATCAGTGACATCTTTGACAGGATCCAATTGAGAAATCTTTTTAGTATTTTCAAAAACGAAACGGCGTTCATCATTATTTAATGAGTCAAAATCTCCCACAGCGTAATCTAATATTATGTTTGACTTAATTGATAAAAATGCACCTTTATCAACACCGACAATAATTCTTTCTTTCTCAAACTGGTATCGCTTTAAGTCAATTGCGTTTCCGATAATAATATATAAAATCATAGCAATTTAGCCTTTTTTTATCCAATTTATTGGAGCGACATTATTTTTTATTAAATAATCATTAGCGAGAATAAAGTGATTGTTGCCAAACCACCCGCCTTGATTAGCAGATAGCGGAGAAGGATGAACGCTCTCTAAAATCATGTGCTTGGGATTGGTTAAAAATTTCTTCAATTTACGTGCTGGACCACCCCACAATAAAAAAACAATTGGTTGAGGCTGGTCATCAATACATTTTAAAACATCGTGAAAAAATTCTTGGTATTCAAGAATGTTGTGGCTCATGGCGTTATGTTCTCGAACAGATAAAATGGCGTTTAAAAGCAACACTCCTTGTTGAGCAAGATAGGTTAGGTCTCCGTTACTTTTATCACATTTAACATTATATTCATTTTCAATCTCTTTATAAATGTTTAACAAGGATGGAGGGGTTTTTATTCCATATGGAACGCTAAAAGAAAGCCCCATCGCTTGACCTGGTTTATGGTAGGGGTCTTGTCCAATAATAACCACTTTAATTTGTTCCAGAGGTGTGAGATAGAAGGCATTAAATAAGAGATGGCGAGGAGGAAAACAAATATGACTTTGATATTCCTCATCGAGAAAACTGCTTAATCTTTTGGTATATTCTTTTCCCTTGATTGAATGGAAAAAATCACTCCATTTTTTTGATAATTCTGACATATTGAAATGATAACATTTTTAAAACTTACAAAAAAGAAGCATAATATTAAATAGCTATGAAAATACTCTTTGTTTTTAATCATCCAGCCCCTTATAAAGTAAACCTTTTTAATGAGTTAGCTAATTCGTTTGATCTTCATGTTATTTTCGAACGAAAAAAAGCAAAAGACCGACCAGATTCGTTTTACGCCAATAATGAATATAATTTTAATGTTCGTTTTTTGAAAAGAGGTTCTTTCGGTAATGAAAACTCCAATACCGGAGAGCTGAAAAGGTTTATTGCTGAAAACTATTTACGATATGATCTAATCATTATGAATGGCTATAGCACTTTTAGTGAGATGAGAGCTATCCATTACATGAAAAGGCACAAAATCCCTTTTGTTCTCTATATTAACGGAGGGGTTATCAAAAAAGAGAATTTCATCAAATCAAAAATAAAGAAGTATTTTATTGGCTCAGCTTTCAAATACCTTTCTCCCTGTGAGGAGGCTGATGAGTATTTAAGACACTACGGAGTGAATGAGCGTGATATTTATCATTACCCATATAGTACTTTTTTCAAAAAAGATGTCCTGTCATCACCTTTGACGAAGGAGGCCAAGAAACTAATTCAACAAAAATATAATCTTCCATCTTCCCCTTTGTTTGTAACCGCAGGTCAATTTATCGAAAGAAAAAATAATCTTTCGTTAATATCCTTATTTAAAGATAGAAAAGAAAATCTTCTTTTAATTGGAGAAGGACCATTGGAAGATAAATATTATAGATATATAAAAGATAATAATCTAACCAATGTTCACATAATGAGGTTTTTACCTCACGATGAACTTTTCAAAGTACTACAAGGTTGCGACTGCTTTGTCACGTTATCCAAAGAGGATATTTACGGCCACACCACTAATGAGGCTCTCGCAAATGGTTTACCAGTCATATCATCCAATCGCGTCGTTAGTTCACGTCATCTAATCAAAGATGGGTATAATGGTTACATTGTTTCCCTTGATGGCAAAGAAGAAATTCTGAGGGCATTTAGTTTAATAAATGCTAAGATGAGTGCGAATGCTATTAAAACAGCAAAGGAAAACATGATTGAGAAAACGGCAAAATCTCATGTCGCAATATTCAACGAGGTTCTAAAATGCAAATAATATATTTCACCACTTCCCTACACGAAAATGATTATCCCGACTTTCAAAAAGCCTGGAAAGTTTCATTGAATCCGTCCAACCAAAACTTCCATAATAAAATGATTAGAGCCTTGGGCAAAATTGCTTCCGTTGAAGTCTTTTCGATGAGGCCTTTTTCCAAATCTCGATGTCGAATTAATAGATTAAAGGCCGAGGAAAAGAGAAGCGGATCAATTTGCTATCATTATTTGAAAGTCCCAATCAATCCATTTCTTCGTGGCTTTTCTTTTTTATTACAGTGCAAGAAAATGATTAAGAACTCAAAAGATCTCAATCTCGATGATGCAATTATTTTGACTGACACAATTAATCCTCGAACCATGAAAGTGGCAAATGCTATCGGCAAAAAATATTCAATACCTGTGATTGGCATATGTACCGATTCCCCTTCAAATATTACGGGAACACGTCGTTCTTATACGGTCAATATTTTAAACCAATCCAAGAATCTAGATGGTTACATTGCTCTGACCAAGTCTCTTGAGGAGCTATTTAATCCTCACAATAAACCCAGTCTTATTTTTGAAGGATTGGTGGAAGATGCGCCGGTCGTCAATCACCTTCTAAAACGATCTTACTTCTTTTTCGGTGGAGCTCTCCTTCCCCGTTACGGAATTAACGAATTAATAAATGCGTTCAAGAAACTTCCCAATCCTGAAGTTGAACTCATCATATGTGGCCACCATTTTAATCTCAAAGATATCCATGAGAGAATTAAAGATGATAAAAGAATTAGTTTCCTCGGTGTTATGCCTGTTGAGGATGTCCTCCATTTCGAATCTGAAGCCATCGCCAACATTAATCCTCGACCATTCTCAGAAGATTTAGATCGCTTCTCAATTCCAAGCAAGACTTTAGAATATTTGTATAGTGGCCGACCAACTATTTCGGTTCGCAACACAATTCTCCAACAGCATTTTTCTGATGAGGTTATATGGTCTAAGACATCAAATGAAAAAGACCTTCTTGGTTGTATGGAAAAAGTATTAGCGATGAGCGAAGATGAAAGAACCGCCCTTGGAAAAAATGCTCAAAATAAAGTTATTAAGTTGTACTCATTAACGAGCGTTAGCGAAAAAATAAAGGCATTTTTAACGGGATTTTCGAATTAATTCGGCTTCAATGTCGCGAGAAACACTATCTAGAGCGAAGTGTTTTAAATAGTAGGCAAGGTTATTATTACCGAGCCTTTTTCTTTCGTTTTCTGAAAGAGCTTTAAATGATTTTATGGCCATTGCTAAAGATTCTGAATCTTGCTTGGAAGCGAATATTCCACCTTCAGCATTGCTTAATTCCGTTCTTCCATCGCCCGCTAAAACTGCAATGATTGGCTTGGCAAAAGCCATCGCCATGACAAGTTTATTTGGAATTGTTTTGCCAACATATCCTTCATCTTTCAAAGAGACAAAAATAGTATCGGCTCCTTTAATATATGAACTCGCCATACTCGCTGGCATCGGGCCATGGTATATTAATACATCTTCAAGATGATACTCAGCGATTTTATTTTTTAAATAGCCAGTCATTGGTCCCATACCAATAACATGAAAACGCACCTTCTCATCTTTTAATAATTTCATGGTTTCTGGAATAAGAGGAATCAGTTGAATTGTTCCGAGGTTTCCACAGTAAAGAACATTCAAGTAGTCTTTATCAAAAGTGAATTCTTTAGCTTCACTAGCCTCGATTAAACTTGGCTGAGGTATATATTTGTATTCAATATCATGAAGTTTAAGAACTTCTTTAAAGTATTTTTCAAAAGATGGAGAACCCAAAAGAACTTCATCAACATGGGAATATAAAGACTTCGACCAATGATATAGAATCCGATAGAAAAGGGAGTTTTTGTGGACAGCCCGAGTAATAAGAACAGATTCAGGCCAGAGATCGACGCAATGAACAACATGAGGTACATGATGTTTCTTTTTATATAAGTTTCCAGCGGCAAGGATGGTAACCGGAGATAATGACATTGAATAGACAATGTCGTATTGCTTTTTGCATTTTCGAATCCATCGTTTGGAATTGTTCCAGAATGAAAGATAGTTAAAAATAATTGAAAGGCGTGATTTCTTTCGAGCTTTTAAAGAAACGCGATGAACATTTACCCCATCGATAACCTCTTCTCTAACATGTCGATAAGCTGGGATAATTTCCCCATAATTATAATTTGGCAAGCCAGTCAAAACATCAACCTCGTGGCCAAAAGAAACCAATCGGGCTGCTATTTTCGAAATAACGAAATTCTCTGGGTAGTAATACTGGCAGATGATCAAAATTTTCATGACCTTATTATAAACAAAAACTTCCTTTATTTACATAACACTATTTATTAAGTTTTTTTGTGTTATTTTATTTCATTGTTCAAGTTTGTATAATGTTTTCAATGAAAAATAATATTCGTATCAATGTCATCGTCAATATTATTAGGACTATTGTCCTTACTTTCTTATCTTTTATTACCTTTCCTTGGGTGTGCCGATATCTCGGCGATTCTAGTTTAGGTCTTTACACTTGGGTGAACACATTCATCGCTTATTTTTTAATTCTCGCAAAAATTGGCATTCCGAATTTAGCAGTCCGAGAGTGCGTAAAAGTGAGAGATGATAAAGAAAAATTGTCCAATAAAGTTCAGACATTTTTTATTCTTCAATTGATTAGCACAGTCTTATCCTTTGGATTTATGACTACTCTAGTATTTTCAATTCCAGCATTGAGAGATTCTCAAGCTCTCGTCTTTATTTTAGCGATCAATTTCTTAGCGGGAGCCTTCTCTTTTGAATGGATTTTTATTGCTCTCGAAAAGCAATTCTATATGTCTGTTCGAAGTATTGTGGCTTTGACCATCGCTGCAGTTTTAATTATCGCTTTTATTCGGACTCCAGATGATTATCTTATCTATGCTCTATTGACTGTTTCAGTCACAGTTATTACCACGATTGCTAACATTTACTATATTCGTCGATATGTCTCGTTTAAAAAGACGATGCCATATAGTTTTAAAGAATATGCAAAGCCACTGATGATTCTTTGCTTTTTAAGTTTATTGTTATCTTTTTATAATCAAACCGATACTTTCATTCTCGGTTTTCTTGATCCCACAAAGAAAGAAGTCGCGAGTTACTCGGTTGGTATGAAAGGAATTGATGTCATTATCGGCATCATTACCGCTCTTTCAACTGTGTTTA
>JAEZUH010000107.1 GCA_023443485.1 Bacillota bacterium
ACTCACGAAAAGAGTGGCTAATGTAACTAGTTGAGCGCTTAAAGAAAAGGCCCCAACTTCTTCTACATGATAGAATTCTGATCCAATAACTTTACCAAGAGCAGTATTCAAACTATAGGTTGCATTCAAAGCAAAAAAGGCCAAAATAGTTAAAATTTCTTTTTTGGAAAATTTGAATGATGTTTTCCTAACTAAGATGATAATGAAAACTAAAGAAATTGCACCATAAATCACAAAGAAACCATAAATGTAATATTTATAAAAATCTTCATATGGAGATGAGCTGTTTGAAAATGCATTTAATATAAAAATTAATCCAAATGATAGAATTAAAAGGAGAAATTTTGGAAGTAAACTCTCAAAAAGAATACCTTTTGCTTGTTTGTAAATTCCGAGATAAAAACCGCCAATAAGCAAAGCGACACATTGAGAAAAAGCAGCCAAAGCGGTAATTGTAATTAAAATGGTGTTGTTTTTGAACATATTCATCAAGAAATAAGCTACGGCGAAAAAGGCGGGAAAAACAATGACGCTCCAACAACAAACCAATAAGAAATATTTTGAAAAGAAAGCTTTCTTGTTTTCAGCAAATTGAGAACTCTTGGTTAAAAAATCCGGCAATCCTAAGGCAGCAACAATACTGAGGACTTGAATAACTCCAACAAATCCTTGTACTTCTCCATAGGCGGCTGGTTTCAAAATCTTCGCAACAAAAAATGTTGTTAATAACGATATTACAGCTGATAAAGCTGAAAAAATTATCGGTAATATTCTTTGCCAATTAACTTTACTAGTTCTCATATATTCGCTTACTCAATATTTCCCCGCTTTATTAAATGACGAAGTCTTTTTCGACTAGTGCAAAGTATGTATCTTGATCAAAACGCATTCCTGCAGGAGTCATAAAGGTTGGTCCATATATTTCCTCGAGAAATTTATCACAATTAACAGGGATTTTGATTTTAATATTAGAAAAATTTGCCAATGTTGTCCTGCTGACATATTCTCTCAAAACTGATTGTTTTTCATAAGGATATGCCCCCATGACATCAACAACATACTTTGAAGATGGTTCAGTTTCATTATATTTTTGAGCTAAACGATCTAATTTTTTTGCTAGGTATCTACTAGAACAAGGAGTTAAAAATACTTGATATAAGAATAAAATAAGACTCTTCAACTTTGTTGAAGATTTTTCTTTTGTTTTTAAATATAGGTTTTTCTTTATTCTTTGGGTTTGACGAGCAATTTTTTTGGCTTTTTTGGTGCCACTTGGAACAGAATCATAAGGAAAAATATCGATGTGAAAATGAGTATCATAATTCTTTTTAAGGTGGCGACGAGAACAATATGTTCCCTTAAGTCCAATTTTTGTCAATCCGTGTTCAATGTGCTTTGAAAAATGGTGACCAAGAATAAAAAAATGCTCATTTTCCAACTGTTTCGCAATTTTAAGAAAGCGGTTATAGTTTTCCCTTGTCATTCCTAAGTCAATATCATCATCCCATGGAATGAAACCTTTATGACGAAACGCGCCCAGAGCAGTGCCATAAGTTGCAAAATAATCAATATTATTCTTATCCAAAAAATCGATTACTTCTTTAAGCCTCGCAATCATAATTTCTTGAATTTCTGGTAAGGTTATTTTTTTATAGTTGCTTAGGTCCATAACTTCTCTTTCCTAATAAATTTTATTGAGTGTCATTTTTTTGCAATGAATTGAATTTATTAAAACATGCTTTCGGCTAACTATATCATTGTTGCGCAACAAAAGGAATATCCCCAATCAAATATGGGATTGAGTCTATAGACCAGACTATTTTAATATTGAAAGATAGCATTTTCGCACATTAATTTTATACTTGAAATTTTTAAGCCTTATTGCGTTTACACTCTCGGTTAATATTTGAAGATCAGTGCTATGACCTTCTATTTGCAGATTAAGGTCAAAAAATGTCATTATTTCAATAAACAACTCTTTAATATCTATGCCACCAAAAAGTGTCTTCACTTTGCAATTATGTAATATAGAATTCATTGCCATTGCAACTGCATGTCCATGAGGAATTCCATAAAGCGAGGTTATTTTATAACTCATTGCATGCCCAGCCGTAGTTTCAGAAATGTTAATGGCCTTCCCTGATAGATTGGCAGATACTTGGACTGCTTTTATGGCTTCAATGTTGTTACTAATATATCCGCGATACGATTTCGCAAACAGTTGGATTCCTTTTAAAGCGTATTTCTTACTTTCTTTGGTGGCTTTTCTTGACCATAATGATTCAACGCATTGGCAAAAAGCATCCATGGCTGTGCACTTCTTTTGATAGTCGGGAACAGTAACAATGAAGCTTGAGTGCAAAATTACATATTCTGGGAGGATAGCTGAATTACTAATTGATTGTTTCTCGCCCTTTAGATATAAAACAGAGTGCCTTGTTGATTCACTACCAGTGCCAGAAGTGGTTGGAACAGCAACGTGGCATATAGATGCATGTCGATATTTTTGTCTGAATGTTGACACATCACTATCCAAATTTGAGTTTAGACTTAGTTTGATTGCTTTGGCGATATCAATGCATGATCCACCGCCAATAGAGACAAGCGCATCACACTTTTTTTCTTTAAATAAGGTTAAACCAGAGAGCATTTCCTCATATTTTGGATTGGAAGTAAAACCAGAAAAAATAACCGGATGACTAAACTGCTTTTCAATCGTCTTTGACAAAAATGAATCAACAACAAAAAGAGGATTTTTTGCGTTAATGTTCAACAAAATGCTATTTATTTTGCTTTTCAAAAGTGAAGAGTGATGAATAATTTGGGTTTTAGCATCCCAATGTTCAATTGAATTTGACACTCTTTCGAGATCGTTTGGATTATCAACTTCATCAATGAAGTGGCTTGAATAACTCATTGGAAAAATTGATAATTGATTACTTATTTCATTCAGAGCGTTTTCGGCATAGACACTGGTGATTCCTTTGTCTATGAACTTAATCACGTTATCAAGCCATTTCATTATTGTTACTTGACTCAATTTATAAAGAGGCTGAAAAGCATAACAATTGCCTTCAAAAATATTAATTGATACTTCTCTTAAGGTGCCATCGATTATTCTTCCTTTAAAATCTTTCTCTGGAAGTGCTTTGAATTTGTTAATAAGGCATAAATCTTTTTTCTTATTTTTTAGCATCGAAGGAATTAAGGTACGATCAAAGACCAGGTCTCCATGCATCATAATGATGTCATCATCAAGATACTTCCTTGCGTTGTACATTGAGCAAATGTAGTTTGTTTGATCATACTTTTCATTATGGGAAAAAACAAAATGCATGTTTTGAAAGCATTCTTTATTGCATATTTCTTTTATCATTTCGGGATATGGTCCGGTAGTAATAACTACTTCCCGAATCCCGGCTTCTTGGATTAAACGAATTTGGCGTTCGAATATAGTTTCATCGTTGTACAAATGAACCATGCTTTTAGGGGCATGGGCGGTCAATTCGCCCATTCTTTTGCCAATACCAGAATTAAAAATTAGAGCTTTCACTTTATTCCTCGAATTGTTTCATGAAAGATTCTTTATTTTCAACAGGGGTTGTTGTTGGGCGACCTAAATCATCCCTACTTCCTTGTTTGGTATACAAAATTAAAGCGCATTTCCCTTCATTTTTCATTTTTTCGATTGCTGCTTTAATTTCATCTTTAGTTCTAGCTTCATATGTTGAAGTAAAACCACACGCAATTAAAATTGATTTGATATCAATCTTGTCAGCAACTGTAGGTTGTCCCCCAACAGATTCGTGAGAGGCATTATTGTTGATAATGTATTTATAATTATCGCCAGCGTTCATTCCAGCGATTGCCATGCTTCCCATGTGCATGATGAAAGATCCATCACCATCTAAGCACCAAACATTCTTATTTGTACCAATAGACACACCTAAGGCAATCGAGGATGTGTGGCCCATGCTCCCGACAGTTAGAAAATCATGGCCGTGACCTTGATGGTATTTTTCTCTTAGTTCAAATATCTCGCGGGATTCTTTTCCGGTTGTCGAAACAACAACATCATCGCCAATCTCGTTTAAGATAACATCTAGAGCTTCTTCTCTTAAGAGGTCACCCATAACAGCTTTGTCTTTGTTGATGGGAACATATTTTGCAAACATACCTTTTTTGACAATTAAAGCAACCGGTTTGTTATTCTTTTTCGCAAGCGAAAAAAGTGAATCCAAATCATCTTTATAATTATCGGAAAGAATTCGATGCTCTATATCCATTGCTTCAAGCAATTTTAAAGTGACTTCTCCTTGCTTTACGTGCTGTGGTTCGTCATGAACTCCCGGTTCTCCTCTCCATCCAATAATCAAAAGCATTGGAATAGAATAGACTTTAGGGTCAGCAAGAGAAAGCAATGGATTAATTGCGTTTCCTTCTCCGCTATTTTGCATATAAACAACGCCCAATTTATTGGTTGAAAGATGGTATCCAGAAGCTAAAGCAACAGCGTTACCTTCGTTGGCAGTAATGATATTATGTTTTTTATCACTATTATCTTTGATGCAAGAGCAAAATTCTTTTAGCAGTGAATCAGGGACTCCAGTGAAAAAATCAGCGTCATGATTAACTAAATAATCATAAAAACTCAATGTATCAATCATATAATTTATTCCTTTGGAATCAAGGTGATTACATCTTTAATAGACATGCAATATTGTTCGCTTGCTTCTTTGGCTCTTCCGTGAAGAAGTATAGATTCTGATGTTTTCTTCATTGCGGGGAACGCACTTCTAACTAAGTGATTAGCATAAATAATTACGTTTGCACCGCCTTTAGACAACTCTTCTTCCGTGAATTGAGCATAAGAAGTTGGAACGACAATAATTGGTACAAAGGGGAATTCTTTCTTGAATGCCGCCATAAAATCAAAGATTTCTTTGCCGTCTTTTTCCTTTGAGTGAATCATTATTCCATCAGCTCCAGCAGCGACATATTTTCTACATCTCATTAAAGCATCTTCTTGGCCTCTGCCAGCGATTAAAGATTCACAACGAGCTATAATCATAAAGTCTTTGGTAACTTGAGCCAATTTTCCTCTTCTGATTTTATCCGCAAAGCAATCGGGGTCTTCTTGAAATTGTTCAACCTCAGTTCCAAACAATGAGTTTTGTTTGAGACCAGTTTTATCTTCGATAATGATCGCTGAAACGCCCATTCTTTCTAAAGTTTTAACATTGAAAACAAAGTGTTCAACTTTTCCGCCAGTATCACCATCTAAAATAATAGGTTTGGTGGTCACTTCCATAATTTCATCAATTGTTTTTAATCTGCTTGTTTGATCGACAAGTTCAATATCTGGTTTTCCTTTGAATGTCGAATCGCACAATGATGAAATCCACATTGCATCAAATTCTTTCTTGAAACCGGTTTCAGGATTAATGACACTAACTGTCTCGGCAATCAGCCCAGTCAAACCATTATCGGCTTCGATGACACGAATATAAGGTTTTGCAGCAATCATCTTCTTTAAAGATGCTCGGCGTGTATCAGGTGTATTTAAAAGTTTTCTAGCCTTTTCTTCCGTATCAGAGGCGGATAATCCTTTGGTGTATGGGACTTCAATTAGCTGACCGCCCCATTTATTTAAGGTTTCAATCACTTTTGCTCTAACTTGTTGTTGGACTCCTTCTTTCCAGTCGTCGCCATGAATAACAAAGTCGGGCTTAAGTTCGTTTAAAATTTCGGTATAGTCTAAAGAATTTTGAGTCACTACTTTCGAAACATTTTTTATGTTAGAAATAATTACTTTTCTTTCTTCAAGAGATAAAAGAGGCATTCTTTTATATTCTGCAATTGCTTTATCTGAAAGAAGTCCAATGGTAACTTCTCCATATTTTGCGCCTTCGTTGATGACATTAATATGCCCACTGTGGATGATGTCAGTGGAAATTGCAATGTAAACCGATTTCATTGGTTATATCTCCTTGTAAATACAATTTGTATTTTCTACTTAACTTATTATTACATAATTCCCACTATTTTTTAAATAGATTAAGAAAAACCATCAATCAGCGATTATAAGTTAGCAAATTGGTAGTCGAAAAGAGTAAAAAAACATTTGTGGGTAATTTAGGAAGAATGGCTTTTTTAAAGATAATAAAAAACTTTGTTTCTCATTCCAAAAAAAATGCAAACAAAGGAAACTCAGAAAAGTTGAACAAAACAATTAATAAATTAAAAGAAAATAAATAATGGGAACCAGGCTAAGACCGCTAACAAAATCCCCAGCCCCGCTAAAGCGAGCCCAATAATTGAAGTCGTTAAACCTGCAACGGCCTTACCACGATTTTTTGTGCTTTTTAATCCCATGATAGAAAGAACAAGGCCAGGAATACAATAAAGAATACCTACTCCATAGAAAAAGCCGGAAACCAAACCAAAAATTCCAAGAATCATACCAATTAATGCGTGAGTTTTTCGAGGATCAGAAACCGAATCTGAAGCCTTGGATTTGCCGTCTGGAGAAGTATAGTTGTGATTAGAATCAGGCGAAACATGTTGGCTGGTTGTTGTGACACCAAAATTATTAATAAGGGCATACATTTGGTCAGGTGATAAAGAAATATTAATAAGATTAAGGTTATGAGTGCCACGACCTGGATCAATCATCTTAATGCTCTTGAATTCATCATTTATTTCAAAGGCTCTTTCGCTTTCACTAATATACTCGATGATTCCACCACAACGGGGACATTTAAATTGAAAAGATATGGAGTCGCTCTCTCCTTCAACCTTCATTGGTTTTGCATCGCTTAACCAAAGAGGATGAATCGCTTTACAATAAGGACATTTAGTTAAATGCCTGTCTGCGTATCGGGTTATATTTCCCCCGATATTGCCTTCTCTTCTTTCAAATGCCATCTTTTCTCCTCAAGTATTTATATAACATTATATTAATACTAGTTCTGTTATTACAATGTAAATAACAAAGCAAACGAAAGTATTTTTCAGTCGAGACCCACTATTTTAAGTTTAATACGCTTACTTCTTACGCAAAAAATCAAAGAAACCTTTTTCTTTATAAGGCTCCTTATATTCGGAAATCACACGATAACCTTGTTGGGAAATAGCGTCTTTAATTTCTTTGATGTTGGTGTCGTCTTGAGCGATAACAATCACTTCGCCTTTAGTGTGATTGGCGTTTACTTTTTTAACACCTTTAATTTTTCTAACTGCGTCATTGACGTGTGCTTCGCACATTCCGCATCTCATTCCTTCGACTTTTAATACTATTTTGTTCATAAAATATTTCCTCTTTTTAGCCTAACGCTACTTCCATGACCATCATCAGGACAAAGCCAATCATGAATGACCACATTGAATAATGGGAATATCCGTTTTGTCTTGCCTCGGGCATAATTTCATCGAGAGTGACATAAAGCATGGCTCCAGCCGCTAAAGCTAACAACCAAGGTGTCACCACCACTAGTTGAGCTAAGAATAAGGCCGCTATGGCAAATATTGGCTCCACTAAACCGGAAAAAGCACCGAATAAAAAAGCTTTCCACTTTTTCATTCCATCCCCAAACATGGGAATAGATATTGCTGCACCTTCGGGAATGTTCTGTATAGAAATACCTATAGCTAGTGATAAGGCGGAAGCACTAGCGGCCGCCACTAATATAGGATCAGGATTGGCTCTTAAAGCGATAGCGAGACCACAAGCGAAGCCGACGGATAGCCCTTCGGGAATGTTGTGGATAGTTACAGCGAGAAAGAAACGGATGTTTTGACTCACAGCTCGATTTGGTAAACCCTCTTCAGTGTTGGTCAATTTGTGGAAGTGAGGGATTATCTTGTCTAAAGCGAACAACAATAGACCGCCAAAGATAAAACCAGCCAAAGGAGGTAGAAAAGACCAGTCAGCGTAATATTTTTGGCTTTCCGAAATTGAGGGGAGAATGAGTCCAAAGAATGCGACGGAAATCATAATCCCACCGGCAAAGCCTAATATTATCGAACGTAATTTTGGAGTGAGGTCTTTTTTAAAGAAGAAGACTAATCCGGCTCCAAGAACGGTTGATAAAAAAATCAAAGCTATCGCTATTATTGATATTAGGATTGGGTCATGCATAATAATAATTCCATTTTTTCCAGTTTATCACGAAGTAACAAAATGTACTTCTATGATTTGTTTGTTTTTTTCTCAATAAAGAGAGTTGAAGCGCTCAAAACGACAAATACACTACTGAAAGTCATCGCTAATGCTGCAATCATGGGATCGAGGGTAATTTGAAAACTTGGGTATAAAACACCCATCGCTATGGGAATCGAAACCACATTATAGAAAAATGCCCAAAAGAGATTCATTTTGATGTTTCTCATTGTTCGTTTGCTCAATTTATAAGCTCGATAGGCATCAAGCAAGTCATCTTTAACCAAAACGAGATCGGAAGATTTAATTGCGATATCGCTACCAGCACCAATTGCCATGGAAACATCAGCGACTTCTAGAGCGACAGCGTCATTGATGCCATCCCCCACCATTAAAGTCATACCATCTTTTTGATAGGAGCGAATGATTTCCGCTTTTTGATCAGGCAAAACTTCAGCATATATATCATCGACATTAAGTAGTTTATTCATCTCTTGGGCGTTCTCTTTGTTGTCGCCTGTCAACATGACGGTTCTGATGCCATCCTTTTTGAAGGCTTTAACAGCCTGGATGCTCGATTCCTTGACTGAATCATTAATTAAAGCATAACCGAGTATTTCTTTCTCGCTTGCGAGAATGACACAGGAAGAGGAATGAGTTTCGTAAGAAAAATCCAAACCAGCAATCTCTTTAATAAAAGAGGCATTGCCAGCATAGAGGGTTTGATTTTGATATCTACCTTTTAGTCCTTTGCCTGGAACAGTAATCACTTCATCATATTTTGCAATAGGGATTAGCTCTTCTTCAGAATATCGAATAATTGCTTTCGCTAATGGGTGAGAGGAAGCTTTTTCAATACCATAGAGCAATGGGGCAAATTGATTATTTAAACTCACGAATTGAGTCACCATTAGGTCTCCTTTAGTTAAGGTTCCCGTTTTATCCATAATGATAGTTTTAATTTTGCTGAGATTTTCAAGAGCCTCGGCATTATGAATTAAAATGTGATTTTTGGCTGCCATTCCGGTGGAAATCATAATCGCAATCGGAGTCGCTAAACCAAGGGCGCAAGGACAAGATATTACTAAAACAGGAATAGCAAAACTAATTGCCTGCTCAAAACTTTTTGAAAAAATCCACCACACAACTAGAGTGATTAATGATAGTCCTAGAACAATGGGAACAAATATTAAACTTACTTTATCAACTACTTTGGCAATTGGGGCCTTTGAAGAAGATGCTTCGTTCACCATCTCTACAATTCGAGCAATCGTTGAATTTGCGGAAGTAGACGTTGCCTCATAGAAAATATAACCATCTAGATTTGTCACACCACTTAAGATGTTATCTCCCGCTTGATGGAAGACAGGTAGACTTTCTCCGGTGAGTGATGATTCATTAAAGCTACCATGTCCTTGGCGGATTATTCCATCAACTGGGGCATTATAACCCGCAGTTAATTTGATGGTATCTCCGACACGGATATCTTTGATATCAACAATCATTTCTTGCTCACCTTTTACAACAATAGCAGTATCGCCTTGTAACTTTAATAGATCACTTATCGCGTTGCTCGTTTTACGTTTTGATTTAAATTCGATGTATTTTCCTAATGACACAAGGGTGAGGATTGTACCAGCACCATCAAAATATAGTTGTTCAAGAAAATGATGAACCATATCAGGCTGATTCCTTGTCGTTGAAAGAATAATCATTATTGAAGAATAAATTGAAAATAAAATTGATGCGGTTGAACCAAGAGCCACAAGTGAGTCCATGTTTGGTTTTAAACGAAATAGTTTATTAAAACCACTAGTGAAATAACGAAAATTCAAAATCACAATCGGAATTAACAATACGAGTTGAATAATAAAGAGGTATATTCCACCATACACGCCATTTAAGAAGGGTGGGAGTGGGAAATTAAGCATTGGACCCATTGCAACGTAAAGCAAGAAAACCAGAAGCACTAAAGAGACAATCAAAGATATCCCTTTATTCTTTTCTTGAGTTCGATAGTCTATTTTTTGAAATGGCACGGCTTGGTAACCAGCACGTTTGACGGCTTTTATGATTGTTCTATCGCTAACATCATTACTTTCGTATTCCAAAGTATTGTTGATCAAATTAACAACAGCATTATCCACTCCGGGTATTTTGCTCACTGAGTGTTCGACATGGGCTTGGCAAGCGCTGCAAGTCATTCCTTTAACTAAAAATTTGTGTTTCTTTTTCATATCCGCGTACATATTAGCACACAAGGTTAGTGGCAACAAACTTAATGCTTGACTTACCTCGCAATTACATTGTATAACATATGAGGTTAGTCTATCCTAACTTGTTGGAAAAAGACTAAATTGTATTAAAAATGTTCATCGGAAAAATAAAAAAGGAGATACAGTATGCAAAAGAAATTAAACGAGTTCTCTATTGGCGAATTTGGAATTGTTAGCAATGTACTTGGCGAAGGCAAAATCCGCCGCCGTCTTTTTGATATGGGCATCACTCCTGGAGCCGAAATATTTTTAAGGAAGAAGGCCCCTTTTGGAGACCCTCTTGAAATACACGTCCGTGGCTATGAATTAACTTTAAGAAAATCAGAGGCAGAATTTATTATTTGTGAAATGGGAGCGAAGCGATTATGAAAAGATTTGCTTTAGCAGGAAACCCTAACTGTGGAAAAACCACACTTTTTAACTCTTTAACTGGTTCTTCGGCATATGTTGGAAACTGGCCTGGTGTGACAGTCGAGAAGAAGGAAGGCAAATATAAAAAATGCAAAGAGCCAATTTCGATTGTGGATTTGCCAGGTATATATTCATTATCTCCCTACACTTCAGAAGAGGTTATATCTCGTAACTTTATCATTGACGAGAAGCCTGATTGTGTCATAAATGTTGTTGATTCAACAAATTTAGAAAGAAATCTATATCTAACCACTCAATTATTAGAAATTGATGTTCCCGTTATCATCGCCTTAAACATGATGGACGCGGTTAGAAAGAGCGGTGATAGTATCGATCCAACTCTTTTAGAAAAAGAGGTGGGCGTCCCTGTCGTATGTATTTCAGCTTCTAAAGAAGAAGGACTCGAAGAGCTCATGAATCGAGCTTATGAAGTATCTCTCAAGAAACGTGATTCTTCCAGTGTTTTATCAAATTCAAGTCTTAGTCACTTAATCAATGATGTTGAGTTATCTTTTAAAGGTCTTAAAGTTGATAATCCTTTATTCCATGCGATTAAGTTAGTGGAAAATGATGAAATTGAAGTGAAAAATCACCCTCAACTAATAGGCATTGTTGATGAGTTTAAGAAATATTTCAAAGATGAAACTTTCGGTTCTGATTTGGAAGCCATCATTGCTGACAGCAGATATAAACACATCACTAATAATTTTTCCAAAGCCAAAACCAAAAAAAACAATGAGATTACAAAGACTTTCTCAACATCTGATAAGATCGATCGAGTCTTAACTAACAAATGGCTAGGTATCCCTTTCTTTTTGCTTATCTTATTTTTTATTTTCCATATGACTTTTAGTGAAAATCTTTTCTTTTTAGGAGGACTGTTCACTAATATCGCTCCTAGTTTTGAAGGCACATTCTTTGAAGGATTATTTTGGACTTCGAGTGGAATTAATTCCATTGGAGTAATATTTGCAAATCTGCTCGGCAGCACTACCACTTGGCTTACGGAAATAGCCCAAGGATGGTTGTCTACTTCTCCTCAATGGGTATCCGGTCTAATTACTAACGGAATACTCGGAGGAATATTTGCAGTTCTTTCCTTCCTTCCCCAAATTCTTTTGCTTTTCTTGTTCTTCTCAATATTAGAAGATTCAGGATATATGGCTCGAGTAGCGTTTATTCTCGATCGCCTTTTTCGAAGATTTGGTCTAACAGGACGTTCGTTAATGCCAATGATTATGGGTTTTGGATGTTCGATTCCGGCAATAATTAATACTCGTACTCTATCAAATGACAATGAAAAGATTGCCACCATTCGTGTCATTCCTTTCTTTTCTTGCGGCGCTAAACTGCCAATATTAACCGCTGTCGCCGGTGGCATTATTCAGCAATTTGGAATTGGCAATGCTGACATTATTACTTTTAGTATGTATCTATTGGGCATGGGTGTCGCCATCGTTTCAATTTTATTGATGCGAGCCACAATAATGCGAGGACCAGTTCCTCCTTTCATAATGGAACTACCTGCTTACCATCTGCCTCAATTCAAAGCTTTAATGATTCATCTTTGGGACAAAGCAAAGCATTTCTTAAAAAAAGCCTTTACTGTCATCCTTGCTTTTACAATTATCATTTGGGTTTTCTCTCACTTCTCTTTTAGTTGGCAATATCTTGAAGATGTTGATATCGACAAATCAATTCTTGCTGGTCTTGGCCAATTAGTGACTCCTTTATTCACTCCACTGGGTTTTGGTTCACAACTCTCGGCATTTAGTTGGGTGTTTGTTGTCGCTGCCTTCTCTGGATTAATCGCCAAAGAAAATGTTATTTCAACTTTCGGAGTCTTAGGAGCTTGTGTGGCCGGATCGCTGATTGATATCGGCGGAGATGGAGGAATTGCCGCAGTCGCTACGATGATTCAAGGAACAGGAATTACTATTCCGGGTTTGATATCTTTCATCGCTTTTAATCTTTTAACGATTCCCTGTTTCGCTGCTGTTGCAACCGCAAAAGCAGAACTGCCTAAGAATAAATTTGGCGGAACACTCGTATTTTGGATTGCCACTTCATATATTGTTTCAAGCATGATTTATTTGATTGGTTCTTGGTGGTGGACAAGCTTTATATTCGTTGGTGTTTTTGCCCTCGGAATTCTCACTATTTATTTGGTTAATAAACGCCGAGATAGCAAGCAAAGGATGGCTTCATAAAATGGAAGCGATTGAGATTATTGTTATCATTGTTTGCCTTGCAATTGTAAGCGGAGTTTTTGGCACTTGGATTTATAAAAAAATAAAAGGCAAGCCAACTGGAGACTGCGAATCTTGCGCTCTTTTAACTAACAAGAAAAAAATCCTTAAAGCTTATCGTAAAAAATTTAAAAACAAATAAAAGATGGCACTTTTAAAGGAAATAGACGTTTTTAGCGGCTTTTTTCTTTATAGACTATTAAATTCTTATAACGAGTAATTTTGTTTTCTTTTTCTAATTTACTCAGCAACCGAGAAAGTGTTTCCCTTTTCATAAATACATCTTTTGCCAGCGTAGTAACATTCGAAAAATTAAGTCGGTTATCGTGCAAAAAGAGATGATACAAAAATCGTTCTTCTGCGCTGGAAAAAGATAATAACTTGATCGTCGCGTTAAGTCGTTTTCCAAAGTCAGATTGCACTTGTAAATACGCTTTTAAAAATGCCTCGTTTTGTCTTAATAAATTTAGTAAATACCGACGAGTAATAAAAGCTAATATTGAAGGTTTTGTCACGATGATATTGCCTCGATAATGAGGATCGCTGGAAAACAAAAGATTGTTACCAAAGACATCGTTTTCTTTTAAAACGTTATAGACAATCTCCTCACCATGATAGGTATAAGAAGAGATAACGACTTCTCCTTTTATAATTAGACCTAGTTCCTGACATTCTTCATTCTCATGAAAAATAATATGACCGCGAGAGAAGTTTTCAAAACGAAAAAACCTCTTTTCTGAATCTTGAATCAAATCTAATAGGCAGGTTTTTTTCTTAGAGTCTTCTGTGAGCATAATCACACATTATTATATATTATTTTGATAAAATAACTAGCGAGGTAATTAACTATGAAAAATAAAATAGCCCTATTAGCGTTGACCAGTATGGTTCTTACAGGATGTGGAAACACCAGCCATGTTCTTCCTTTTAAAATTCTTACTCCTAACGGAGCTCCTGCAATAGCATTCTATAATTATGCAACTGATGTTAATTTTGAAACCAACGGAACTCCCACCAACATCGTTTCTCAAATGATTGAAAATTCTGAATACGATCTAATTGTCATCGATACAACAAGCGGAATTAGCGCCATTAAAAATGGTGCGCCTTATAAGCTCGCCTCCACTATTACTCTGGGAAACTTTTTTATCGCCTCCACCGGAAATGATATTAATAAAGAGATGAACGATGGTGATACCATTGTCTTATTCGGAACAGCTGGTGCTGTCCCAAGCAAAATCTTTCACTATCTCTATGGCAATGAATTTGATTCAGGAATTGAATATGTCACTAATGTCGCCAACGCAGCTTCTGCCCTTGTAACTGGGACTAATGTTGCAACAGGAAGCACTGTTGATTATGTCTTCATCGCTCAGCCAGTTCTTCATAAGGCGTTACAAAGTAACACAGATGCTTCTATCTATGTTGATGTTCAGGAAGCCTATGCGACAAAAAGTGACGGATTACCACTTATGCAAGCTTCAATTTTTATTAAGAATTCCGCAGAAGGAAGCAAAGTTAATTCTTTACTATCTACTTTAGAAAACGATATTGAAGATGGTATCGATGATCCCAGCAAAATTAAAGAAGGTATCGACTTATTGAGTGACACCGATTTAGCTTTATCTCGTTTTGGTGTTGATAGCACCACTATCCAGGAAGTTATGGAAGATAATGGCCTTGGATTAGGATATTTAAATGCTTTAGAAAATAAAGACGCTGTTGATGCTTATATTAACTTGTTTGGAATGGAGAATACGCTTGAAGAAATTTATTACCAATAAATATTTCCTCTATAGTTTAGGTGTCATCACTTTTGTTCTTTTATGGTGGGTTGTTTCACTTATAGTTAACGAACCAATCGCGATTTTTCCTGACCCAATTAGAACCGTCTCCTATTCTTTTAATATCCTAGGTAAGAGTTACTTTTATCTCAGTTTAGGATATTCTTTGCTGAAATTATTAATAGGTTTTCTTATTGCTTTTGCGACTGGGCTTTTCTTTGGAACTATCGCCGGAAACTCACCTTCCTTTCAAAAATTTTTCTCCCCTATTATGACTGTTTTGAAAGCTATCCCAACTGTCGCGGTGGTTTTCTTGTTCCTCGTTTTAGTAAAGGCTAATAATCTGCCAATACTGACCATCATCTTACTCGTCTTTCCGATTATTTATGAGGCGACAAGCAATGGCATTAAAAATATTGACACAAATATCATTGAGGCCATGAAATTAGATTGCCGGTCGACACTCCGCGGTAATTTCCAAATTAAGCTCCCTCTTGCTATGCCTTATGTTCTTGTAGGAGTCGCTTCTTCATTTGCTCTATCAATCAAGATTGAAATTATGGCAGAAGCTCTTTCCGGATTTACTGGTTATGGTCTTGGTGTGGCCATTAGATACGCTCAAGAGAACAATCCAGGAAATATGGTCCCAGTTTTTGCCTATTCATTTTTAGCCATTCTAGTCATGCTGATTATTTCCTTAGGAGCAAATCTTATTAAAGGAGCATTAAAAAAGAGGCTTTAAACCTCTTTTTCTTGTAATATCAATTACTCTTTTTAAGTTTATTATTCTTCACTCTTTGGAAGAACTTCCGCGTCAACGATTGGTAAATCTTTGCCGTTGTCTTTAATTTGAGCTAAGCGGGCGGCACGACGTGTCTCTTTTTCGGCTTGGCGATCGTTTTTCTTGGCGTATAAGACTAATACAAGAGATAAGGTGACCGCGGCGATGGATAATATAATAGCTCCCCAGTAGAAATAGCCGAGTCCAAACAATTTTTCGATTGTGGCATCTGCTAAAGCTAGATCACTGCCAACTGGTAAAAAGCGGGCGAATAAGCCTAAAACAATGTAGGTGAGTCCCCAGAGGGCGACGCCACCCGTGACGATGTAGGCGATTAATTCAAAAATTGAAATTTTTAATGGGCATTTCTTTTTCATAAGATAATAGTCTCCTTCGTTAATTATGCTTCGGTAGCTTTGCCGTTGACCGCTGCTTCCTTGCGAGATAAATCAATCATCTCTTGAAAAGCCTTTTTGAAAGCTTCTTTCCAGAGTGGTTCAACTTTTCCAACATGTTCATTTAAGCGTTTATTAATCGCTTCAAAAATATCTTTGAAAGGTTTGTTTTCGCGACGTTCACGACGTCCTTCACACATCTCGATAGTAGCGTTGACTTCATCTAATAAATCAAGTGTGTCATTATCAGTTGCGTGTACGTGAGCTCGTGAGAATCTAGCAAATCCGGCTAGTTTCATAAGTTCGTTTTGAACAATGAAGTTTGATTGAGGTGTTGGTTGACCTTTTGATTCCGCCATCGTCTTTTGGAACTCAGCAAAAGAGGCCTCATAATCTCTTAAAACGAGCATAGCTAATATGCTGCGATAGAGGCGGTCATCTAAAGCCACTAAATCAGTGACAATCGATTCGCTTTCGTTTTTCGATTTTGCGAAATTTAAATATCCGTATAATATATCGCGAATGGATTCGCTGATTCCTGTCACATAATCAAAGATTTTAATGTGTTGGGTATGGTCGACACGAATCTTTCCACTCTCTTCCACCACTAAAACAGTGCTGTTAGAATTATAGATATCATCTAAAAATTCTTTGAGTTTCTCTTTAATTTTATCCCCTTGTTCTGGATTGTTCTTTAAAAAGCTTCCTAAGGGAGCGCTCTCTTCAATCCCTTTAAAAAGGACGGTGCTTCTTTGTTCATAGAGAACTTTTTCGTGCTCGCGATTGATGCAATATTCTAGAGTATCTCTTAATTGTAAGAGGTAGTGATAGATATTGAAGATGTATTGACTAGTTTTATTCATTCTTGTTGTCTCCTTTCAATAACATCTTCTCGAGTTTATAGACCCGAGAAACAGTGTGCTTTGCATATTTCCTCACACTCGTGTAGGCATGCCGCATACAGTAACTGTTTTCATAAAATTCGGTAAACATGGAGATGTCGTTTCCGGAATCGCCGACGACATAGACATCTTCCTTTTTAAAGCCCATGGCTTCAGTATAGTATTTTAAACCCATTCCTTTGTTACATCCATAGGGAGTAATTTCAATCACCTTTGTTGTCCAAGAGAATTCAAGCATTGAGTATTTGCTTCTAAATTGTTTGTTGAGCTCTTTGGTGAATTTATTCTTGCTGTGACCTAATCCAAAGAAAATCATGATTTTGTAGACTCGCCCATTGTTTAATTGCTCAAGGAATTTTTCGTTTGAAACAATGAATGGTTCCTCGCGTTTGAACTGGAAAAATTTCCAGATTCGATAGAAGAATAGGAAGAAATTTCCTACTTCGCGATTAGCATTAATGATACATGGATAACCTTTCGTTGTCATCATGTATGACAATGGTTTGAGGTCATCGTTAATAATCGTTAAAATTTCCGATAAAGTCTTGTTTGGGATTGCTACATCGCGGAGAAGCTTTCCATCAGCGTAAATTTCAGCAGAAGAACAAGCGACAACATCAAATGGCCTTTTGATTTCATCTTTTAACTTATCGACAAATTCGTGACTTCGCGAAGTGATCACAATTAAACGATTCCCGCTGTCAATCCATCTTTGCAAAAATCTTATATTCTTCTTTGGAATACAAGTTTTTATTTGGCCAGGATAGAAGAGAGTTCCATCTAAATCAGTCGCTAATAGTTTTGCCATATCCAGTGTGATTATTATACACATAAGTAGGCGCAAAGCGCACGAAAACTTTAGTGAGAAATCACAAACAAATAAAAAGTGGAAAACATTCCACCTTTTAAAAACGAAATATGCGCGGTTACTTAACAGGGTTCTCGGCTTGAATTACGCCGTAACCACCATCACGTCGAACATAAACGACAGAAAAGCGATCATCGTCTTTATCTAAATAGACAAAGAAATCGTGACCGAGAGCTTCCATACGAGCGATGGCCTCTTCAATACCCATCGGATTTAAATAGTACGATTTGGCGCGGACAATCGTATCTTTTTCTGGCTTTTTTTCTTCAGTATTAAGATCGATATCCATCGATTCAGCAAAGGATAGTTTTCCGTTACCACGATCCATTCTGGTTTTTAGTTTATGAATTTGCCCGACTAATTTTTCAACAGCCATGTCGATGGCGTTATACAAATCTGGTTCTTCGACTTCCGCTCTTAAAGTAACTTGTGTTAAGAAGATTGTGACTTCGACCCGTGAGTCTTCACCATGAATGCTGCAGACGACGCGGCAATTAACTTCATCATTGCGAGAAAAGAACTTGTCAAGGCGTCCAAGCTTCTTTTGAACCGACGAAGAAATGCCCTCCGTGATCGAGATGTTTTTGCCAATAATTTGATATTTCATATGTTAACCTCCTCTTCAAATTATAGTTCAAGAAGATTGCTCACTATTATTATAACTTGCCAAACTGTTTTCAACATTACTTTTCAGTTTAG
>JAEZUH010000053.1 GCA_023443485.1 Bacillota bacterium
GAATAACACATAACATTAATCTTATGTAAAAATAACTGCGGAAAGTATTTGATTAAAATATTTCAATTAATAAAAGTATCTATAATCACGAAGGATAATTAAGCATGTTTATTTAATATGTTCTCGATAGGAAGGTAATAATGTTTATTTTCAAAAATGCTCAAATTCTCATCAATTGTCGGTCGATGTTTTCACATTTTGTTTAGCGCTTAAGAACTGTTCAAAATTTGATTTCTTTGCGTTATACTTGTCAATAATTTCCTTTAAAAGAGAAATCATCTCTTTTTCTGCGATGGTAGGATTTGCGACTGAATCTTTGAAAGAAAAATTAGTTGAAAGTTCATCTTTGAGCAAAAATTCAACAAGAGCCTTAAAGTCAATTGCTTCATCTAATTTGTATGTTTCAATTTTTTTGCCGTCGTGAATTAATTCGATAGCATCATTATTTCTTATTGTTTCCATTATTTGTATTCCCCAATTACGTTTCCGTACTTTCCATTTCTATTTGAGAAGCTCTTCGGCCCTCCATCGAGTATGTCGAGAATTTTTTCTTTGTCTTTGATTCTTTCAATAAAATAATTTTTGTATTCAATCTCATTATCGTTTGTACAATAGATATAATTAAACGAATCGGTGTAAACAGCCACAGATGGATTATGTGTAACAAATATTAGTTGCTTTGTTTTCTTTTGCTTTTTTAATAGAGGAACAAATTTATTACTAATATAATCATTATCAACATTATCTTCTGGCTGATCGAAGAGAAAAATACTTTTGTCCAATTCCAACATTAATTCTAGATAAACACTACTTTTGTCTCCTAATGATGAACTTGAAATATCACTAATAAGGCCCGCTGAAACTTTTGAATTAACATCTTCAAAAGTGCATATCGTTGAAATATCGAAATCTTGAGTAATAACGTAAAAAGCCTTTTTTTTGTTTACATTATCAATAATGAACTTGGAGTCTAATTTTGACCACAAATCAATTAATCCTGATTTTAGCAATCCTATTCCGTTGATGTAATCTAAGATAACTGAGGGACCATTTTTCTTGGTGCTTTTGAACAAGTCCTGAATACTAGTAATTAACAAATCTTTTAGACTTTCTTTTATATCATAAAAAGTTAAAAATATGTATTTTGACTTTTTTCTCAATGAAACGGGAGGAATATTTATATTAAAATTTTCTATTAAATGAATCACTTTTTTTGTTTTAAGCAAAATCTCAAAATTATTGAATATAACTTCTTTGGATGAATAATATTCTTTCATCATAGTTTCATTTTCTATTTGAGTTGCAGATGCACTATTGCTCATTTCAGAAGTCTTCGCATTAATTTCTGAAAATAGAATATTGTAGTGATTAATCATTTCCAAATATGAAGTGCTTAGAATATTGACTTCAGCATGCAATTGTTTAATTTTTTCTCCTTTAAAGCCGATTTGAGTTAACTCATCAAAAATATTAGAAAAAGTATTATTTAGAGAATTAAAATATCCTTGTACCTTTGCGTAATTTAGACCACTAATCTTTTTGTATACATAGGCATTAAATTCTTTGTCTTTGTTCAAATAGGTTGTAAACGATTTGTAATTATTATTAAAGGGTTTAATTGTCTTAAGCAACTCTATAATCTTATTCAAAGGTTCAGTATCTATTTCCGCAATTTCGGGAAAATAAGTTTGAATCGTTTCGTTTGCCTTGTCAGGATTATCAAATATTTCTTTGATAGAATTTTGATTAATGTATTCTATAGATTGCAATTGTCCTGCTTTAAGGACTGTGCCATCAAATAATTTACATTTGATACTGTCAGTAAGAACCCAAGGGGTTTTTTTCTTTCCTTTATCGCAATATTTATCTAATTGTGTGTCTGTTATGTCGCTCATTTTTTGAATTATTGACATAAGCAAACTTTTACCACAAGCCCTTTTTCCGACAATAGAATTTAATCCTGTATCAAAATCAACAGAATAATCCCTATCCTTTATTTTGAATGAGATGTTTTTGATATAGTTACCAGGGATACTTTTTTTATCTTTTGTAACATCGATTCTAGAAAATGGATCTAATACGGCTAATTCGAGTGTCTCGAATGGATTATTCAAAGAACCATAAACATAATTATTAATTTTATGGTCATATTTTTCTGCATTGTGCCAATCGCTGAATGAAAAGTAAGCAAATGCCTGACCATATTCTTTTATTGTGTCATACAAATCAACAAATTGTTTTGATGGTAATAGGTAATTCTCATCTTTAATTTTTTTGCCTATCTCAATAAGCAAATCTTTAATATCGTTTTGACTCATGCTATTCGTGATTGTTTCGAATTCTTTTGTTTTTTTGTAATAGCTTAAAGCCCATTTTGATGCGCCTTCAATATTAAAATCGTCCTTTGAATCATAGCCATTAAAAATACGGTATCTACCATTAAACAAGAATCTATCTATTTCGCCATTTCTCTTTATAGCCTCCCAGACGCTGTTAATTCCGCGTGATTTATCAGCTTCAGGCATTATTAAAAATTTTTTCTTTAGAGAAAACATTTGTTGAATGATGTCACCAAGTTTTGGTTTCGCCCCATTTTTGTATAGTTCGTCGATTATTTTGCTTATTTCACACGAATCGGTTGAATCTTCAAAGTACACGCCCATATGGAAGAAATCTATATTATCAACATAAACATCCAGTTCTGTTCCTTTGATTAATCGCAGACGCCCTCCCTCAATCTCCATAAATAATTCGTTGTAGAAATCTTTGTCAAAATAGTTGTGATCCGTGACACTGAAAACATCTATTTGATCCAAAAAACAACCAATGAAATCTTTGGCGCTCATTTTTTTAACTCGTGCTTTGTCACCAGTTTTTTTCAAACAAGATGCATACGAATGCATGTGAAGGTCATAGTTTAACCAATTATTCATATTTCTATTTACTACTCCAATCTATAACCACAATCGTTAAATGCTTTTATACGGGCGTTTTTATCATTTTAATCGCCGCTTATTAAAGCCCAAGAATGTTCTTTAAAATAAAGAAAACAGACCATTGAAGAGAAGAGTTGGCTTCTCAACCCAAGAATCTAAACTAAAATTTGAAAACAATGGGATCTTGATAATTCTCACATTCAAAATTATTGGTAGAAGAATTGAAGGTTACTTCAAGAACAAATTTTAACGAAAAAATGTCTTTTTTGTCGAAAAAAATGATAATGCCAGAACTTATATTTTGGTAATCAATCATTGTTTTTGCGTCGTGCAAAGAGTAAGCAATTTTATAAGATCCGAATTGATTTTGTTGACAAAATTCGATTGCTTCTTCATTTGTCAAATCGCATTGCACAGTACTTTTGTCGAGTTCACCATCTATTAGATGACCTACATGAAAAAATACATCCTTTTGAACTATATACACACTTTTATCCCCCTCTTTTTAAAATAAGTTTACTCTAGTTTCTTAAAAATTAGAAGTTTTAATGGTTATTTTTAGAAAATATTGAGTGAAAACAAATTTGCGAAAAATGTTGATTATATCAATTCTTTTGTTCATCCAGCAATTTTCTTTTGATTTGATTATTGTGAAAAAGTGTTTTGATAATAGAGTGAAAAAAACAGGTAAAAATTGACTACCAAAAATGAGTCAACTCGATGGGTTTATATCAAATCGGTAATAGTTGTACACAGAAAAAGACTATAAAAAACTCAAAGAACAGTAGTTTCTATTAATGCGTAATAAAATAGAACTTTAAAATCGTAGCTATTATTAAGAAAGATAATGATTCATTATTTTTTTGACAGTTAAATATGCGCGTACCTATAATAATGAAGAAGACAAATATTGTTCAGCAGGCTTCAAGAAAGACTTTCTTAATAAGAGAAATGATAAATAATCACAATTAGGTATCAATTCATCTTGAACACTATTTGCTCAAAGGAGAAAGAATATGGCTGATATGTTGATTGACGAACCGATTGATCTTTATGAACATCAATTAAAAGAAGCGCATAAAAACAATGTCTCAAAGTTTTTTGAAGATTTAGTTAAGAAATCCGGTGTCAATGAAGATGCCAACATCACGACTGTCAAAGCGATTCGGAAAAAAGAAGCCGAAATCAGCGCAGTTGATAAAAAACTAAAAGGGCAAAAAACTCTTCGCGGTTTCTTAATTTTCTTAATTGTTGTTGGTTTTATTGCGGGAATCGTCTTTATCTTAGCGGCGATTGGCACACTTCCGATTCCTGTTATGCCTTGGCTCAGTATTCTCATAACTGTTTTAAGTTTCCTCCTATCAATTGGCTTAATTCTTGTCATCGCCCTTAGCGTTAATAAGAAGATTAAGAACTTTCAAGCCATCATCAATCGCTTGGAAAAAGAGAAGGAAGTCTTGGTTGATGAAGCTTGGAAACAAGCTGCCCCCCTTAATGCTTTATATGACTGGGGTATGGCGGCCTATCTCTTTACTGAAACTGTACCTATTGTTAAGTTAGATCCTTATTTTGATGTTAAGAGATTTGATTATCTCTGCTCAAAATACAATCTCATTCCTCAATTTGATAACAAAACTTCCATTGAATTTGTCCAAAGCGGCGAAATAGTTGGAAATCCATTCTTGATTGTTAAAAAGCTCAACCACCACATGGGCAGTAAGACCTATACAGGTTCATTGACCATTTCATGGACCGAAACCTATTTCGATAGCAATGGACGTATGCAGACCAGATCAAGAAGCGAAGTATTACATGCTTCAGTCACCAAACCATATCCGGAATACAATCATGATACTTATTTGCTTTATGGTAATGAAGCCGCTCCTGATCTGCACTTCACCCGAGTGCCTCTCAATTCCCATAAGCTTGATGAACATGATTTAGAAAAGTTGATTAAAAAGCAAAGCCATAAAATAGATGACATGGCTGAAGAGGCTATCAAAAAATCAAAGAGTTTTAATCCTCTTGGCAATATTGAATTTGAAGCGCTCTGGAATGCTTTAGATCGCGATAATGAGACTCAATATCGACTTTTATTCACTCCTCTCGCTCAAACCCAATTAAAAGATGTTCTTCTTGATAATAAGGTTGGTTTTGGCGATGACTTCTATATGGTGAAAGATGGAATGCTCAACAAAGTTGAACCCAACCATTTCTATGGGATGGACTTCTCCTGCAACCCCAACAATTTCACCAACTACGAAATCAACAGATCGAGACAATTATTTAATGATTATAACAATAGATACTTTAAATCCCTCTTCTTTGGATTTGCCCCACTACTTTGTATCCCGTTATATCAAATGCATAAACCCCATGAATTCATCTACAAAGATGTCTATAACTACAATGTCTCCTTTTGGGAAGATGAAACGATGGCGAACTTCATGGGTGAATATAACTTCAAGCACCCTGAATCAGTGACTAGTAATATCTTAAAAACTAAGGTTGTTAGTAGTCATCCTGGCACGGATCTCTTATCTGTAACAGCTTATGGCTATCGAGGTATTAATCGCGTTGACTATGTTTCGGTGATGGGTGGAGATGGCCGTGTTCATCAGGTTCCCGTCAACTGGGTGGAATACCTCCCTGTTGATCGAACTAGCGAAATGGCGATTCATGTTCAACCAACTTTATCAAGAAAAGATTACTTGGCATCGTTGAATAATCAAGGATGGAATAATTTCTTAAAAGGTAAATATTCAAATGTATTATTCAGAAGAAACATGATAGCATTTATGTGCAATCAAAATAATTCATATCAAGCGAAAGATGATTCGACTTTAGATGAATTATTGAAAAATAAATCTAACTGATTGCTAAGGAGGAAAACACATGGCAAACGATTTAGATGAGATGACTGGGCCAGTGAGTGAAGCTGGAAGAGACGTCAATGTCATCGAAAAACAAATTCCCGTTAAGGTAGGTGCTGGCTCATTAGTATTTGAAATCATACTTTGGGTATTAGGCATCATTCCAGGTCTTATCTTCTTACTTATGAAAGTTAAGGCCGGCAGCTATCTCAGACAGTTGCAACAAAGAATCCAGCACGATGCTTCGCAGATTGATAACTATCTCGAGCAAAGAGTCGAAATTCTTCAAAACGTCGCTCAATTGGTCAACAAGTCTGTCGCTTTAGACAAAGACACCATGACTGACATCGCAAAATTCCGTGGTGGCGCGACCGGTGGAGATGAAGGCCGAAACGCCCTCGCTGGACAAATTGACGCTGCTGCGATGAGAATCAATGTCGCGTTTGAAGCTTATCCAGATTTAAAGGCTCACGCCGCTATTGCTGATGCAATGCAACAAAACAGCTATCTCCAAAAAGAGATTACCGCTGCTCGTGAAGTCTACAACGATACTGTCAATCGTTGGAACCACGAAATTCAAGCTTGGCCAACCAAGATGATCGTCGCCGCTAAAGCAGGCTATACGACCAGAATCCCATTCTCTGCCTCTAAAGAGATTAAGGCTAAAGCTCGCGGAACATTCTTCTAGAGATTAGATAAAAAAATAAAACAACGCGCTTCGTTTGAAGCGCTTTTCTTTACCTAACTAATCTAATCGTTGAATTCAAACAGATGATTTGCTGGTATAAATCAAATTTATTGTGGGATTTTAAGCATTTTGGTTTATCTTAGTTTGCTTTTCAAATATTCTCTCAAAGCATCATCTTCACAATATACAAACGTTCCACGAATACCTCTTGTAAGCAATACATAGTAGGTATTTTTTATCCATGTTTCTGCATCGGTTTCGCTTGCTGTTCTAATACCAGCTAAATCGGTTGCTGGATGCATATCTTTGTGGAATACTATCTTTCCATTTTCATAAGTAATATCTTTGCCAATAATCACTCCACAATAATCAAGGTCAATTCCCTGACAGGTGTGAATACATCCTATTTCATTGATTGATAGTGGATCATCAGCCCATGAATATGCCTTTAGTCCACTACCGTAGCGAAGATTCCATTTTTTTGCAAAATTGTCTTTTTGGATGATTACATCGTTAATTCCATCCCTTGTAGCGGGGTCAGAAACCCAATCATATGTATAGCCTGCCACAATTCTAGAATGACCATTATACTTTTCAATATCAAAGGGTAGTTTCCCATCATCGTTGGCTTGCTTAATTCTCGACTCGGTGTCCAATTGTTTTACCTTATCAAACATCTCGTTGGCACTATCAAACACCTCAAATTCGTAAGAATTATTTGTATTATATGAGGATTCAGTTACGCCAATATTTAAGAACGACTTGATGAATTCAATATATTCAGCTCCTCCTTGAACGCGGTATTGGCCAGTTAACTCTAGTTCAGGGCCAATTAAAACTTGAGAATGACACTCTTTAGCAATCTGCTGGATAATGTCGATAGTTGCATAATCATCTTTTGTGACAGCTTGGTTGTCATCAATAAAGAACACAGAAACTTTTGCGACATCAATGAGTTCCTTAAGCATATTTGTTCCAGATCTTAAGCCGACTCCGCCTTTCATCTTAAAAATTCTATGAGCCTCGTCAATCAACAAACAAGGGATTTCATTTTTCGGCCTATTTGCAAAGGATGTCGGATATTTAAAAAGGGTTCCCAAATCACTCGAAGAAAAGGCTTTACCATTGACTAAGCCATTATATAGAACCTTTTTTGGAGCAGCATTGACAGTAACAAAGAAAGTTGTTATTCTATCATTCTTTTTCTTCGGACTGTTCAAAAGACCGAGTGCATTTACTGCAATAATTGATTTTCCAGTCCCAGCACCACCTTTAATTATGATGGTTTTCTTCTGCCCGTAATATTCAGCCTCTTTTACAGCATCAACAATTGTCGTTAGAGCGGTTGATTGTGATCCATCTAAAGTGTACATCTGATTTCCACTTAATGCACTCCTCATTAGCTTTGCAAAATCATCTGAAGGAATTGTTCGAGCTTTATTTATTTCATATAAGATATCGTGACACCTTTTGGATATATATTTTTCAACAAAAGCCTTTAGCTTTTTTGCATCGTTTTCTAAAAAAGATGGTGAATTTTTGATAAAAGGAAACAGGGAAATATCTTCCATGATTGTCTTATACCCGTCATCCATGTAATGGCAATATGAGCAAGAAGCAATTTCCATATTTTCATTTTGAACATATTCGTTAAAAGATTTAAGCTGTCCTGCATAATTAAACGCTTGATAGGATGGGTGAAAATGATCTTCAAAGTGTCCTTTAGACACCATTGTATGAACCTTATTTAATGAACCAGTTGCACTCACTTGGGACCATTGCTTCAGTTCAACAATCACCATGTTTTTCTTGTTCTTTTTATCAACACCATAAATTAGGAAGTCAATTCTCTCTAAACTATGTTTTATTCTATATTCAACTGCCACATCAACATCATCATCAATATTACAATCTTGCAACGCTTTGGCTATTTCAGGCAACGAATTTTGCCATGATGTTTCCCAATTTGGCATTACAAAAGAATATCCAGCAAAAAACATGCCTGTTTTAATTTTTTGGGCGATATTTCTAGTCATAAGACATTGACTTATAAATGTACTCAGGGTTTCTTGGTAAACAATTTGTTCCATAGCACTCTCCTAAAGTTTTGTATATTTGTTAGCATTACCTTTAGCCTTTTCGACTGGGTATTTTGCTTCGTTTTGGCTTATTTTAGCGTTCACTATCTCATCTTCGTCAAGACCTAATATGTCTAGCATATTTCTACAGTAGACAAGCACGTCTGCCAATTCTTCTTCAACTTTGTTTATGTCATAGTTACAATCTGTCCATTGAAAGCATTCCAAAAGTTCGCTCGCTTCAATAGAAATAGACTTTGCAAGATTGGCAGGACTATGAAATTGACCCCAATCACGATCTTCACTAAATTTTCTGATTCTCTCAATAGTTTCTTTTTTCATATTTAAATACCTTACTTGGAATTATATCATCCTGAAACAAAATTAATTACTAAAAAAGATGCTGTACAAAGTGATATTAATTTTCTAGGATTTAAAATCTTTTTGAAAAAGCTAATCGGTTCCTTTTATCTCCTGAAATTTCTCAATGAAATTGCTCATACTACATGTTTAGTGTTCTCTTTCCAAACCAAATTTTTCCAATTCGGCCTCTAACCTAGCGCATAATTTGCCAATTGTTTTATTCCTATAGTTTGGAAGAGGGCTGATTCTTGCTTGATAATATGACGTTTGCCACATTTTCAAGATAGGGACACGCTTATTATTTACGATGAAATATTTATTTGATGAAATATTTACTGCATCCAAAATATCTGGAATCCCCATATCATATGTGTTTGTTCCAATCCATATCACGATATCCGGTTGAATAATTTCAATTTCTCGCTTAATGAAATCTTTATACACTTTGCAGTATTCAAGAATGTGTCTACCGCCATCAATTTTTGCTTTCCCGCCTCGCTTATTTAAATCCATCACAGCAAATCGATTGGCCATTTGGCTATAATCTAAATCTTTTATTCCGGAAATCACCTGATATAATGCGCAAATTCTCTGGCGCATCTTTCCCCGCCAATCATCTTTTCCGCTTTTAAAATAATCTAAATATACATCTTGATAATTTGTTTTCGACTCTCCCTTTGCAGCATTATAGTTATCTGAATTAGCTTCGCTAGAAATGAACAAAACTTTTTTCTTCTCTTTTTCAAATGCTTCTTCAGCTATAATCCCATCTCTTTGAAAGAACTCTTTTTTTATGTTTTCACCATTGATGGTTTTTTTCAATGATTCTTCAGGTTCTTTTGAATGTGCTTTTTCCCATTTGTCGAAAAGGATGTCTAAGTAATTTGTTTTGTTACCCATATAATATTGATTTTTCTTTTATTTATGTTTATATTTTACAAAAAATCTTGATGATTGTAACAAAGTTCATCTAGAAAAAAGGCAAAGATTGTGCCATCTAACACAAGAAATTAAAAAGTTATTCAATTGTAAAACATCTTACCTAAAGCGAATAAATAGCTGAATATAAAATTGAAAATCAATGGTTTTTTACTAAAATCCAAAAATTGTTAATTTTTTATCCCAATTAGGAACATGCTCAATATTATATTTTTCACAGGCTTCCACAACAAGTTCATCCCACTCAAGGAAAGAGTCATAGGAGAACGACATTTTTGTTTTCCATCTGTTTTTCCTCCTATTTGGAATGTAGAGAAAAAAGGTCCCTACACTAACTAAATGGTGTACAGGGTATGGAAATCTAAATAGTCTTTATATAATTTTCATTGATGAAATTTGAATATTAAATTCAACTAGCGAATAGATCGCGATCAAGATTATCTTTATTGTCTTTTGTGATAATTCCATATTGAAGACTTTTGGCTAGTTTAAGAAGTTCTTTTCCATTAATCCCAATTAATTTATTTTGCTTCTCAATAAATTTTTGTGCTTCACGATGAAAAGTGCTATTTGTAATAAATATGCCTCTTGTTCCCTTGTTGCCATATAAAGCGCCAAAGAATTCTCGTACCTCTTTTAAGGTGACACGACTTTTACTTTTAATTTTGGCTTGGATAAATACTTTCTCCTTAAACCCTAAAGTGTCGTTATATGTAATGATTCCATCAATTCCATCATCATCTGGTCCACCAGTTACATTGCTTTGATTAATCGTCCCATTTTTTGAGAAATATTTTTTTATCAATGTCACGGTATATTCTTCAAAAAATTCACCGCCCATAATATTAAAGGCTTCGATGAAAAATGGAGCGACGCTTTGACTATTTGAGGCATCTTTTAAACATTTTCCAATTTCAGTATTAGGAAACTCATCATCGATAGAAAGAAGGAAAAAATTGTTTTTCTTAATAACTTTTTCCGCTTTAACAAGATGATTTAAGGCAAAACCAGAAAGGCTGCGAATGTTATTTTGATTGATAGGGTGAATTCTTTTAGCAATCAAATCGTAAATCTGTTTGCTCGTATAACTTTTTTTATTTGACAATATGGCAACAATTTCCTGTTCAATTTCATCTTTCTTAATAATCTCTTGAATAGAATTCTTAAGTTTAATTTTTTTATCTTCTAGGACAAGATCACCACTATTAAAAAGCTGTGAAAGAACTGAGCCAATCCGACTTTTAGCTTTAGTTAAAACACTATCGCTGGATTTATTTTTTAGTTCTTCTTTTGAAAATTCAAAATTCTTAATGCATTCGATAATTAAAGCGTTGCGTGTCAGACTCTTTTTTTCGACAATATCTAAAATCCATTGTTTAATAATCGCGTTGCCATCAGAGCCTTTGTTTAAAATGTTACTAATCATAAATTATCTTCTTTATCATCTTTTTTAAATCATAACTCATATGCAATTATTTTAAAATAAAAGAGACCATTGTTACGGACTCTCAATTTGCGAGATTACAAAACTTGGTTTTATTGAAAAAAGTAAATTTAAAGACATGCCAAACGGAGGAGAAAACATTTTTCTTATCAACACTGTTCTAATATGTTTCCATACAAAAAAGGAGTTAATAATTTATTTTTATCAACCTTTGAATTTCAAACTCTCGATTTTGATAAAAAGAGAGGTTGTTAAGTCGTAATGATTATTGACAATTGCTCAAAAGGATTTAAAGAATATACCATTTATAAAAGTTTGAATAACTAAGCATTGGAATAAATTATTGATTTCCAAAATAAACAAGATAAATTAAATCTCATTATTATTTAAAAACCTTCCTTTATCGTACCATTTTTGGTCCAATAAACGAGGGGATTTCAGTCGCATGTTGTGGCTTTGGTCCTGATCTTGAAACCACTTTTGATGTTTTCGCCACCCTTGGTCTAAGTAAACTACTTGGCACAAACCTGGAGAGTTAAAAATGACCTAAACCCTTTAGCTTTGAATAATTTTTTCCATATCATCAATATTTTCAAAAGCAAGAGTTCCTTTATCTATCAAAAATGAATCGAACCCATTATCGTCGTAAGAACAATGAATCGTGGCTTCATAGATATCAATTGTGTTATCAATCTCGTCAATCTCAAAAGTGTAGTCTTTATCAGCTCCTAAATCTAAATCAGGCAAATAATAAATGCTACTATTCGATAGACTAAACAGTCTTATTTCTGTCCTATGAATACCACTGCCATAGGAATAGATATAATAAATCCAATGTCCAGCATTTCCTTGTATTCTTAGAAATTCGGTCACTCCAAATCCTCCAAAGGAAATTCCAAGAGGATAATAGCTACCATCCTCAAAAAGAAATGTTTGCCCATCTAAAAAGCCGTTTCTGTTCGAGGAGAATCTGAGCATTTTTTTGGCTTTATATTCTCCC
>JAEZUH010000067.1 GCA_023443485.1 Bacillota bacterium
ATTCTGTTACATTTACCATAATGTTAACCCTTTCTTAAAAAATCTTAATTATTATAGCAAATAATTGCTATTTAATAAACGGATTTAGTTTCCGTTCAAAACCTATTGTTGTAGTTAGTCCGTGACCAGGAAAAACTTTTGTCTCATCAGGAAGCACAAAAAGCTTTGATAACGAGGGTTTTATTTCTCTTCCGATGGAAGATGGCAAGTCACTTCTTCCAATAAAGCCACGAAACAAAGTATCTCCAGAAAATAATAAATTGCTCTTTGCTATATAATAGCACACTGAACCTTTGGTATGAAAAGGAGTGCTGATAACTTGGATTGGTTCTTCTAACAATTCAAGCACTTCTTGATCGCTGACAAGAACAGGCTTGGTTTGAATCACAAATTCGCAGTTGCACATTGAGGAGCAATTAAGTCTAGTGTCTGTTAAGCCATCTTCATCGCCAAAAGAAACAAAAAGAGGAACATTCAAAGCTTTGACAGTGCGATCTATTCCGCGCATGTGGTCAAAGTGAGAATGTGTCAAAAGAATGCCTTGACATGCCAAGTGATTTTTAGTGATGTAATTTATTACTCCATCATAATCGCATGATGGGTCGATAATAACACAAGAAGAATTATTGTCTATTGCGAGATAACAATTAGAAATTAATTCATCCTTATCGTTATAAAGAAATGGTACAACTTTCATTTGTTTCTCTTAATAATAAAAAATAGGCTGAGCCTATCTTTTATTTCTTTTTCTCACGATGGAGTGTCATCTTTTTGCACACTGGGCAATATTTCTTTAACTCCAAACGATCTGGTTTATGCTTTTTATTTTTGGATGTGAGATAGTTCTCCTCGCCACAGTCATTGCATTTTAATGTCAATGAGATTCGATCATCTTTTGCCATACTACTACTTGTCTCCTTAAAGTCGTTTTTTATCTTATCATAGATAATAGAATATGCAAACATATTTTTAGACTATTGCATTACTAGTAATGTATAATGTTGACATGAATTCTCGAACAGAAACTCGTAGTATCAAAATTGGAAATATCACTCTTGGTGGCCAGGATCATGTTTTAATTCAATCGATGTGCAACATCAAAACTGAAAAAGTTGATTTAGTGGTTAAGCAAATCAATGAATGTGCCTCTCTTGGCGCTGATTTAATGCGTGTCTCAATTATGGACACAGCTGATGCTGAAGCTATTTCCGAAATCAAAAAACGTATAAATATTCCTCTTGTAGCTGATATTCACTTTGACTATCGTCTAGCTCTGCTAGCGATGGAAAATGGCGTAGATAAAATAAGAATTAATCCTGGAAATATCGGATCTTTAGAGAATGTAAAAAAAGTTGTCGACATGGCAAAAGAAAAACACATTCCAATCCGTATCGGAGTAAACTCTGGCTCTTTAGATAAAACAATTCACGATTACTCCCACAATTATACTGGGGTTGATTTGGTCAATTCAGCAAAAAAACATGTTGAGATTTTGGAGTGCCTCAATTTCTTTGACATCGTTATTTCTTTAAAGGGTTCAAATGTTCGTGAAACAATTGCTGCGAATCGTTTAGCGGCCGAAACATTCTCTTATCCACTCCATCTTGGAATAACAGAAGCAGGATATAAAGATCTTTCTCTTATCCGTAGTTCAGCTGGATTAGCGCCACTACTATTGGATGGAATTGGAGACACAATTCGCATTTCGATATCTGGAGATCCTCGCGATGAGATCATAGCCGCGAAAAGGCTATTGCATGACTTAGATTTATACCCTAACTATCCCACACTCGTTGCATGCCCAACCTGTGGAAGAACGCAAGTCGATGTTCAAAAATTAGCGGAAAAAGTCATGGAGTATCTTGAAAAAATAAATAAACCAATTCACGTCGCAGTTATGGGATGTGTGGTGAATGGGCCAGGTGAAGCAAAAAACGCTGATATTGGAATAGCTGGCGGAAATCATGAGTATGTTATCTTTAAAAAAGATAAGGTTATAAAAAAAGTTCCGGAAGAGATCGCTTTTGAAACTCTTGTTTCTGAAATTGAGAAGATGTAATGAAATATGATAATTATTGAACGCACTACTGCTGTGGTCGATAAAACAATCAGAGATTTGCAACGAGTTTCTTTTTGGATTGCGCTTATTGTTCAGATTATTTTTCTATGCCTTTATGGATTAAGAATTTATACAAATTTAAACCACATCATTTATCTTGTTATCTATTGCTTTTTAACTTTGACGTCTTTATTTGGTTTCTTTTTTTATTTGACTACCTACAAAAATAAAAAAGATAAAAAAGTTTTAGGAACAAAGAATGGAATCAAAATATTAAAGTACTTTGCCAACGCGATTATGATTATTATTGTAATAGTTGAATATGTTCAGCGAGAACCTAGTGATTTAGATATTATTATTACTGCATTATCCATCGCTTTCTTTCTTATTCAAATAGTTTTTGAACTAGTTCGCATGGCATACAATAAATATTCAGATTTGCTCATGACCTCTTTAAGCATGGATTTTGCAAAATTTGAAATATTGGCTGATCCAAAAAGTTTTATACTTTCTAAGCTTGATAACCCTCTTGAAAAGATTTCAAACAAGATAACAGGTGTTAAAACAGATAAAAAAGAACTGACAAAAACAGAGCAATACATTGAACAGTTAACTAACGAGTACAAAGATCAAAAGAAACTGCTTAAAAAGACAAAATCGGACAAAGAAAAACAGAAAATAAAGGAACATTCAAAGGTTATATTTGGTGTTTTTAAAAAGAAAAATAGAAAGAAAAAAGTTACCCCTACGAATGATAATTCGATCAAACAAATTGCAAAAAAATAAATCAAATTTTATAACAAAAACCATCGTGAGTGATGTGTACCCCGTTTCCTGGACAAGTTAATTGAATTATATCATAAGCTCAACATGGATGCTTCCCGATATTTAGAAGGGGGCATCCATTTTGTTTTACTCTTTATCCTTTCGTTGTTGTAATAATTGACATATTTCGTAATTGCTTCTTTCAATTCCTTAAATGTTTTAAATGTTGGTTCATAACCATAGAACATTTCATTTTTAAGAGTCCCGAAGAACGATTCCATAATACAGTTATCAATACAGTTTCCTTTTCTAGACATTGATTGTTTTATTCCCATGTGTTTTAAACGTAATTGATATGTTTGATGTTGATATTGCCACCCCATATCACTATGAAGAATTAAGCCATTTAAATTTGGATATTTCTTAAATGCTTGATCTAACATTCTGTTTGTTTGTTCTAGATTCGGAGATAATGATAAATCCCACACTACGATGTCTCCTGTCCCCATATCTAGAATTGGACTTAAATAAGCTTTACCGAATGGACAATTGAATTGAGACACATCAGTTGTCCACTTTTGATTAGGCTTATCCGCTTTAAAGTCTCTGTTGATTAGATTATCGGCAATATGACCAATTTTTCCTTTATAGGAATGGTATTTTTGTGTTTTAATTAGCCCTTTTAGAGACATCTCATCCATTAATCGATGAACCTTTTTATGATTAATCGCCAGACCTTCATTTCTAAGAGTTGCCCATACCCTTCGAAAGCCATATCTACCTTTATTTTTGTTAAATATATCTTTGATACGTTCGCTTATTTCAATGTCTTTTTTAGGCTTAGATAATAACTCCAATTCAAAATAATAGGTCGATCTACTTTGGCCTGTGATTTTAAGAAGAATGTTTAAGCTGCATCTGTTTTCTTTTTTGAGGCCTTGGATGATTTGGGTTTTTTCGCCTTGGCTAGCTTGGCCGTCTTTTCTAATTCCAAGGCTTTTAATTTTTTTAGATACTGATTCTCCAGTTCTAAATATTCATTCCTTTTTCTAAGCAGTTCAAGTTCTTCTTTTTCAGATGGAGGAAGTTTGGTTGTTTTTTTAGGCATAATTATTGTCGAGAAACCATCTTTTGGGGGTCGTCCTTTTCGAATACATTGTAAACCTTCCATTCCTTTTTCTCGATAGATACGTAACCATTGGAAAAGTTGACCAGAGTTAATGTGGTTAATGATCGCAATATGTTTAATTGAATTACCAGCGATAACCTGTGCAACTAAGTTAAATCGCTTTTCTGGAGTCCAATCAACACAATTGATAGAATGCTTAAGCCCATCAATGCCTAAGTCTTCGTAATTCTGAATCCAGCCACGAACAAGTGATAAAAAAGAAACTTTGCCTATTCCTTTTGGCACAAAATCTCGCTTGCCTTTTTTATACTTGAGCACGCAATCAAGTTTGAATTTCCAATTGTATTTCATGAAAAATACCCCTTTCCTGTTTTTGTCCAGGATTCGGGGTACAGTTCAGAGCCGATGGTTTTATATTTAATATAAATATTATTAAACGGCAATTGTTTGGTTAAAACATCAATTAATTAAATGTTGATTTCCAATCTTCGATAAAAATTCCTTCGCGAAGCATTTTAATTTCTTCTTTATAAGGTGGTTTATCATTGATATATGGGGTCTCAAGAATTTTAGGAACATTAACCAATAATGGATGATGGACATAAGCATTCAAAGTTTTAAATCCAATAGTACCATATCCGATATTTTCATGGCGGTCTTTGTGAGCGCCTCTTTCATTCTTGCTATCGTTTAGATGGACAACAAGCAATCGATCTAATCCAATAATATCATCAAATTTTTTGAGAATATTATTGATGTCGTGAACATCGTAACCAGCATCGTTCAGGTGGCAAGTATCGAGACAGACACCAAGGCGATCGGAATGCTTACTAGCAGCAATTATTTGATGAATTTGTTCAAAAGATATTCCAATTTCAGTTCCCTTACCCGCCATGGTCTCCAAGGCGATTTTAACATTAGTGCCATCATTATCAAGAATCTCGTCAAGCGCATCAATTAAGGCTGAAATAGCCTCTTCGTTTCCTTGACTGACATGAGCTCCGGGATGCAAGACAATAATTGATGCATGAAAAGCGCTTGTTCTTTTGATTTCGTTTAAAAATATTTCTTTCGAAGTCTGATATAACTCCGGACGGCTTCGATTGGCTAAATTGATAATGTAAGGAGCGTGTACAACAATTTTAGACTCGTCTAGTCCAGCTTTTTTAATTAAGGCGTATCCTTCTTCAATTTTTAATTCTTCAAGGGGCTTACGATAGCTGTTTTGCGGCGCGCCAGTATAAAACATAAAAGCATTGGCTCCATAGCTCAGTGTTTCTTGAACTGATCCTAAATAAAAATCGGGAGCGGACATCGAAACATGGGAGCCAATTAAGATATCTTCATTTTTCATATAAAATCCTCCTAGTTATGTTAACATAAATAAGAATTAATGAGTGGAGAAACGCGATGAAAATTACCATTCTCGAGCCAAAAGGATATTGCACCGGAGTTAATCATGCGATTGAACTGGCTTTAACTGCAAGAAAAAATCACCCTCTTTTAGCAGTTAATGTTTTAGGTATGTTGGTCCATAATTACCATGTCATTGCTTTTTTAAAGCAACACGACATCGGATTAATTAAAAATATCCATGATGCCCCTAAGGGAAGCGTCATCATATTTACTGCTCATGGTCATGAAAACAAAGATGAGCAAATTGCAAATGAAAAAGATTTAGTTATATATGATGCAATATGTCCTCTCGTGAAGAAGAATCTCACAACCATCGCAAAAGAAAAAGCAAACCACCATCAAGTGATTTATATTGGTTATCCTTCTCATCCTGAAACATTAGCGGCCATCTCTAGCAACTCAAATGTTCATCTATATTCAATTAGTCAAACCTTTGATTATCGTGTTGTATCTGATGAAGCCCCACTTATTATTAATCAAACAACATTAAATGTTCTTTCTTTGAAAGATATTCATCGTGATATCAAAAGTCATCTCCCACAAGCCCGATTTCAAGATGAAATTTGTCGAGCGACAAGAAATAGGCAAGAAGCCCTTCTTCAACTAGAAGCGGATGTCGATGCCATTATCGTTGTCGGAAGTCAAACGTCGAGCAACGCTAAAAGATTGTATGAAATAGCTATATCAAATCATCCTCAGGTTGATGTTTTTCTAATTGAAGAGGTAAAACAACTGCCCAAAGAGATTTTAAAAACTAAGAAGCATGTTGTTATATCAAGTAGCGCCAGCACACCACTTTCACTTATTGAAGAAATCAAAAACGAACTGATAAACCTTAAATAACTTTAGGCAAACGCTCGTGATCAAAAGACTGAATCATTAAATTTTTGTCGATACTCAGAAGATATTTTTCCAT
>JAEZUH010000009.1 GCA_023443485.1 Bacillota bacterium
GATAATTCTATATAGTATTAACTGCATATAATGCAGCATGTGAATACAGCTTGTCTGACGTTTGACAGCAAAAAAGTAACCTAAGCTCAATGGTGAAAAGTCAAACACCCGAAGCAAGGAATTCACACCTATTCATTATTTTGCAAAAAAATAAGGAAAGGAAGGAAGATATATCATGAGATATACTGGATCAAATTGGAAAAGATCTCGCCGTTTGGGTTTTTCAACACTCGAAACTGGTAAAGAAATTGCCAAACGTCCCTATGGCCCTGGCCAACATGGTAATGATCGCAAGAGAAAACCATCGGAATACGGCAAACAGTTAATTGAAAAGCAAAAACTCAGACATATGTATGATGTCAATGAAAGACAATTCCGTCGTCTCTTCATGATTGCGTTACGCAGTACTGAAGTTACCGGATATGCCTTCATGAAATTACTTGAATCACGTCTCGATAACCTCGTGTTCCGTATGGGCTTAGCTCGTACTCGCCGTGGCGCTCGTCAATTAGTGAATCACGGACACATCGAAGTCAATGGCAAAAAGGTCGATATTCCAAGTTATTTGTGCACAGTTGGTGATGTCATCGCTGTTAGAGAAAACAGCCGCGACTTAAAAGTGATTAAAGAATCTCTCGATTCTCTCGCTACAAAGGTCGGTTGGGTTGAAGTCGATCACGAAAAACTCTCCGGAAAATTTGTCCGCGAAGTCGATCGTAAAGAATTACCACAAGACATCGTTGAATCACAAATTGTTGAATACTATAACCGCAAGTTATAAAGACAATAAAAGAACCGATAAAATGACCGGTTCTTTTTTTACTTTTTTACTACTCTAGTATATTGGATATTTAACTTCTTCGAGACGGGGATTGCTGTAATTAGCTCGCCCTTCCTTTGCTTCTGACTTTCCATCGAGAACAACAAGGTCACCCGTAAAGCCACAAGTCATGTTGTTTACAAAGTAAGTCCCCACTCCATACATACTGACTGGAACATTTAGTTTGGTCCATTCTTTAATTTTGTCGGCATCGAAAGAAGAAGAGACAATAATTCTTACATAATTAAATCCTTCGTTGTCAAGGGCTTCTCTTAGCGCAAAGACGAGTTCCTTACACACCCCATGTGGATCAAACCCAGAAGTATCTTTGTCGTCAAAATAATGATCAATTAATGATTTAGAAGTATCAATTCTAACTCCCGAAAGCTTTGGGCCGAGATGATGGGCTAAAATCAGGGAATCTCTAACGACATTATTATGATAGTCAATTAAGGCAGTGACCTTTTCATTAGGAAACGATTTGGAATAAATATCGGAGGCTTTGCAAATATCTCCTCCACATACCTGGATTAAAGCATGGGGCATAGTCCCCATACCTTTACCACCCCACCAAGCTCCTTGGGCATCAGTTGAAACTTTTTTAATGCCGGCCACATATGTCGCGTAGCCATCTCCGACTTGAGTGTGATAATCGTCTTGGCGATCCGCCATGGAAAAGACAGGGACATTACCGGCTACTTGAATAACTTCGTGAACATTTGTTGCCACGCTTGAACGACGCGCGAGTATTCCATCAATAACGGATTCCAAGAATCCAAAATATTCATATTTGCCAGTAATTTTTAAAACTGGCTCAAGCGCTTGAATCATATCGCCATCATGAAGAGCCTCAATTTTCAAAAGTTCGGGATGCTTAGCAAAGGTATGAACAAGTGCGATAGCCTCATCTACTCCGCAAAGCATTGAGTTATCACGTCGTTGAAACCACTGCATAGTCACTACGTGACCAGGAGCATTTTCTGCTACAATTTTTTGCGATTTAATAAAATAATTCGCAGAGTAAAATCCTTCTCCTAATTTTGGATCAAACTGAAAGGTTCGATTCGTTAAGCGAGAAATTTTCCCAGCTTCTTTTAATTCAACTTCAATCATATTTGTCGTTCTCCTATCTTAAAGAAATCTTCCCCCACCACTCCATCTTCATCGACGAGATATGTCTCATCATTCATTGAGATATTTAATTCACGATTGGTGCATAGATGAATTTGAGCGGGATTGGTTGTTTCTTCTACTTCTTGACCATCATATAGTCTCGCTCCGATTAAGGCGATTACTACTTTATCGCCCTCTCTAATGTGATCAACACTTTGCCCTATTATTATTTTATCACCAACGTCTATGAAAGGACGAAATAACATGTTGTCTTTTTCTAGTTTTGAAACTTGGCCAATTACATAACCACTATGAGAATAATGAGCTAATGTATCGAGTTGGTGATTCTTCAAAATGCTATTAATAATGTCGATAAAAACATCGGAAGGATAGTAGATTAGACCGTGGGTTTTTATTTTCACAATCTTACTGATATTAAAGATGTTGTACCCGATTATTTCACTACCGTGATAAATGACGGTAACATCAGAATTTTGAATAAAGGAAGTAGGCGTAGCTTTTTGATTGATAATAATCAATAAGACGTCTCCAATTTCTTTATACGAATAATAGATGGAATACTTTTCAAACATATCTATTCCTTCACAACGACAATTCGATGGATTTTTTGGCCTTTTTCACGAAATGATATTTCATACTCTGTCAGCGCATCAAGAGGGGCTTTGCCATCATAATCATCCAGCACTTCTAACAATTTAAATTGAGATTGGCCAAGGGTTTCTTGGGAAAAGGAAAATAAGTCATCATTATCAGTTTTAATGATCAGTTTTCCTCCTTTAGCAAGAATTCGATAGTATTGTTTTAAATATGTACCATAAGTAAGTCTTCTTTTAAAATGTCTTTTCTTGGGCCAAGGATCGGAGAAATTCAAATAGATATCCGCGATTGAGTTATCTTTGATAGATGGCAAGATTTCATCCGCGGATGCTAACATAAGTCGAGCATTAGGCACTTCTTTCTCAACTAATTTTTTGCAGGTAATACCGGCACAAGTGACATTTCGTTCTATTCCGATAATTAAAAGATTGGGGTTTAGCTCTGCCATATCGGCAAGAAATTTCCCTTTTCCACTTCCAATTTCTAGAGCAAAAGTACTTTCGATGCTCTTTAATTGATCAAGAGTAACAATAACTTCTGGATGTTCTTCAATATATGGTTTAGACCAAGATTTGTATTTAGTTCTCATTGAGCTTTTTTCCTAATTCAACAATCGCTCGAGCATATATTGCCATGCTCTTGAACAAATCGCTTTTTCTCACTTGTTCTCCTGGGGAGTGCATCATCGAATCCCAATCAGAAAATTGCATTCCAAAAGCGACGATGTTATCAGCTTCCTTTGCGTATGTTCCTCCGCCAGTTGTTAATGGCTTTGAAACCAAATCGCCAGTTTCTTCTTGATAAGCAGAAAGAAGCGTTGAAATTAAGGTTGAATCCAATGGATAGAACAAGAGAGGCGAGATTGACATCACTTCAATTTCGAATGGTTTGGCGTTTGCTTTTATTGTTTCGATTAATTCTTCTTCATTAACCCCATCGACATGACGGAAGTTAACAACTATCGCTAATTCGTTTTTTTCATAATCAAGAAGTCCAACATTTAAAGTGTTATGACCCATTGATTCACTTTTATTAGAGGCTTTAAGACCAGCCCCTTCCAAATCAGAAAAACGTTCCGCTAAAATCTTGAGATTATCATCTTCCAAGAACTCACCAAGAGCTTTAATTGCGATCATTCCGGCATTAAGTCCTTCTTCAGGCTCAGCTCCATGAGCGGCTTTGCCTATAAAAGCGACTTCCATTCCATCATCAACAAAGGTTACTTGAAATTCGATTCCTTCACTTTGTAGTTTTCTTAAAAAGAATTGGTTGTCTCTCATTCTGACCACGCAACGTTCAATAACTGAGTTACTAGCAACTCCTCCGTGAATATAAAATACTCCATTAATGTCTAATGACTTTTTAACCTTAAAATTGATGATACCTTTCTCGCCATAAATAAGTGGAAAATCAGAATCAGGCGAGAAGCCTAAAGTTGGTTGAGGCTTCTTTAATTCTTGGAAATAATGGTGCATACATCTTGAACCTCTCTCCTCGTTTCCTCCTATTAAGAAGCGAACTTGATAATCACCTAGTAAATGGTGATCGCGTAGCATCTTCAAAGCATAATAAGCCGAGAGAAGCGGGCCTTTATCATCAGCTACGCCACGAGCGCATAGAACGCCTTTGTGCTCAGTGACAGTGAAAGGATCTTGATGCCAACCAGTTCCAGCAGGAACAACATCGGCGTGAGCCATTATGGTAATGTTCTTATCTCCTTCGCCGGCAATAATTTCGACAACATAATTGTCATAATTCGCCACTTTAAAACCATCTTTTTTTGCTAATTCAGCGATGAATTCAAGAGCGCTTGTAACGCCCTTTCCAAATGGGTTCTTTTCATCAACTGTGCTCTCATCATAAACAGAGTCAATAGCAACGAAAGAGGTGAGACTTTCTAATAGTTCTTCATGGTAATTACTTGTTAATTTTTGATAAATAGAGGCTTTTTGCATACTTTTTCTCCTTGCCTAAATAGTATTCTCAGTATCGTTTTTATAAGGCTTATAAGCACTATATTGAGGAAACGCTCTTGAGAGAGGCCAAGCAATCAGGGGAACAACTACCCCGGCAGCAGCGGCTTCAATGAGCGAATTCACAGCGACAGTAATTGTGAGCCACGCATTAAATTCATTGCTAAATCCCATCACACCTTTAAAAACGAATAACATCAAGACAACGGATGCGCTATGAAATAGAGTTAATACAATAGAGGCAACTACATATAAGGATGAGCGATATCCAATATCTTTGACTCTTTTAATCGTTTGAAAAGTTATGCCAGCAAGAAAGCCAAAAGCCGCCCGGGGAATTATGGAAATTAATGGATTTACAAAGGCTAAATCAAGTGGACTGCTGGCGGTTGTAATGGCAACTAAAAAACTAACCATCCCAAAAGCAATGCCGGCGACAAGACCTTGTTTCCATCCGAAAATTAAAGCTATTACTAAAACTAATATATGAACTGTTGTTATCGCGGCTCCACCGTACATAATATAACCCACATATGGAATAAAAGAGACAACCGCAATTATTGCGATATTTATGGCCGCTAAGGTCATTTGAAATATTACTTTATTTTTCATACTTCGCCTCGTTTTTCTTAATGATAATGTTTAAGCCAATCAAATTGATATTAGGGTCATAGATGAAGGCATCTTTTAAAATTTCTTTGGTGTAAATAGCCCCACCTCCAGTGAGGATGTGTTTGGTTGAATAGCCAAGTTCTTTTTCAATTCGATGAACTAAACCGAGAATCATATCACTGTGTCCATAAAGGATACCGGCATTCATCGCTTCAACAGTGTTTTTCGCCAATACTGATTTAGGTTTTTCTAGCGACACGCTCGGTAAGAGAGCGGTTCTTTTTGTGAGATTTTCGGCGCTGATTGAGATACCAGGCATAATTAACGCAGTTGAGAAATAGCCGTTTTTATCGATTAACAAAATTTTGCTGGCCGTCCCTAAATCCGCGATGATGCACGGATAACCGTATATTTCTTTTGCGCCGACTAAATCAGCGATGAGATCGTTACCGATTTCTAAAGGGTTATCAACTTTAAAAGATAATCCTGTTTTAATTCCTGGCTCAATGACCATCAAGTCATGTTTAAAGATTGACTTAAATGCTTCCTTCAAAGAGATGTTCAAAGATGGAACAACAGATGAAAAAATGATGTTTTTAACAAGTTTGGTATCAATGTTTCTATCAGCGACTTGCTGCTTGATTAAAGCCGCGTATTCATCTTGTGTTTTAGCTACGTCAACCGCCAGGGAAAATTGGTCTAAAAGATGGCTGTCTTCAAAGAGACCAACGTTGATTGTGGTATTACCCACATCGATACATAAATTCATGTTTACCTCCGCTACAATCTCACAAAGTGAGTATCGTGCTTTATTATTATACAACAACTATGTTGATAATCTTGTTTTTAACGATAATAATTTTTTTGATAATCTTGCCTTCTAGGTGGCGGATGACTCCATCTTGTTTCAGGGCAATTTCTTGAACAACTTCATCCTCGAGATCTTTTTCGATTTCGATTGTTGCGCGCAATTTTCCGTTAACGGAAACAGCCATATTGACTGTTAAGCAAACAATCTTTTCAGGATCATAGGTTGGCCAAGGAGCAAAAGCGATGGTATCCGAGTGACCAAGCAATTCCCACAATTCTTCACCCACATGAGGAATAACGCAGGAAATAAGTTTAACAAAACCTTCGGCATAGGCCTGAGAAATGCGATTAATACGATAGACTTCATTGATGAAAATCATCATTTGGCTAATCGCGGTGTTAAAGGCTAAATGCTCATAATCTTCGGTAACTTTTTTCACTGTTTGATGGTAGATAAAATCTAGTTCCGGAACTTCTTCTTTGACCACACTATTTGATTCAGCAAATAAGCGATAGACACGATCAATGAAACGTCTTGCCCCTTCAACACCCTGGTCGCTCCATGGTTTGCTTGCTTCTAGAGGCCCCATAAACATTTCATATAGTCGAAGAGTATCAGCACCATATTTTTTCACTATATCTGTGGGGTTGATGGCAAATTCAGGAAATCTTTTACCCATTTTAATCCCATTAGCCCCTAAAATCATTCCTTGATGGAACAATTTCTTAAATGGTTCATCAAAGGAAATATAGCCTTTTTCGTGGAGATATTTAGTCCAAATTCTCGCGTAGAGAAGATGACCAACGGAATGTTCAGAGCCACCGATATATAAATCAACTGGCAACCAGTGATCTGCTAGCTTTTTATCACAGAAAATCGTGTTGTTATTTGGATCAACATAACGTAAAAAGTACCAGCTTGAACCAGCGCTTCCTGGCATTGTGGAAGTCTCGCGGACTCCTTTGATACCATTTTTATTATATTGCTTCCATTCAGTGGCCTGTTCGAGAGGAGCCTGGCCATTATGTGAGGAATAATCCTTTAATTCAGGAAGTACAAGAGGTAACTCATCATCACTTAAAGCATAGACACTCCCATCATCAAGATGAACGACTGGAACTGGTTCGCCCCAATATCTTTGACGAGCAAAAATCCATTCCCTAAATTTATAATTAATTTTCTTTTCTCCGATTTTGTTAGAAACAAGGAAATCAATCATTTTTGTAATTGCGTCTTCTTTGTTTAAACCATTTAAAAAATCCGAATTAATATGAAGTCCATCGCCTTCATACGCTTCTTTGGAGACATCTCCTCCCTCTAAAACCGGGATGATATCAAGATTAAATTTTGTTGCAAAGGCATAGTCGCGACTATCGTGAGCAGGGACAGCCATGATGGCTCCTGTTCCATATGAAGACAAAACATAATCAGAAATAAAGATTGGTATCTTCTTTTGATTAGCGGGGTTGATGGCGTATCTTCCGATAAAACAACCGGTTTTTTCTTTATTGAGTGATGTTCTCTCCAATTCGCTTTTTTGACTTGATTTTAAGATGTAATCCTCGACTTCGTTTCGTTTTTGATCAGTGACAAGAGATTTAACGAGAGGGTGTTCTGGAGAAAGGACGCAATAAGTTGCTCCAAAGAGAGTGTCCGCCCTAGTGGTAAACACTTCAAAAGTCTCATTAGAATCAGCAATATGGAAGCTGATAATAGCTCCTTCGCTACGCCCAATCCAATTTCTTTGAACATCTTTTGTTGATTCAGGCCAATCGATATTATCTAATCCCGATAAGAGCGATTCAGCAAACTGAGGTTGATCAATGACCCATTGTTTAAGATTTTTTCTAATTACTGGATAACCACCACGTTCCGATTTTCCATCGATAACTTCATCATTGGATAAAACTGTTCCGAGTTCTTCGCACCAGTTGACTGGCATATCGACATATTTGGCATAGCCATCTTGAAACAAACCTTTAAATATCCACTGGGTCCATTTGTAATAAGAAGGATCACTAGTGGCGATAAGCTTGCTCCAATCATAGTCAAATCCGAGTTCTTTCAATTGATTTGTGAAAAATGCAATATTGTTCTGGGTAAATCCATTTGGGTTGTGACCAGTTTGGATGGCATATTGTTCAGCAGGTAAGCCAAAGGAATCATAGCCCATGGGGTGAAGGACATTATAACCTTGCATCCTCTTCATTCGGCTTATGATATCAGTGGCGGTATATCCCTCGGGATGCCCAGCATGAAGACCTACTCCTGATGGATAGGGAAACATGTCTAGGACATAGTATTTGGGTTTAGAAAAATCATAGACATCGGTTTTAAATGTCTGATGATCTTCCCAATATTTTTGCCACTTTTTTTCAATTTTACGATGGTCGTAAGTCATAGTTACTCCTTAAAGGTTCGCGTCAAATTTCTATAGATAGAAAGATATTCTTTCGCGCTTTTACTCCATGAATTATCAGTCTTAAAAGCGTTTCTTACAAGCATTTTTTTAAGAGATGAATTTTTCCAAATATCGAGGGCGTACAAGCAGGTATTTTTGAAAGCCTCAGCCGTAAAATCATCAAATCCAAATCCGTTGGCATCTTTTTCATTTGTTCCATCGTATCCTATGACCGAATCTTTCAAACCGCCAGTGCGGCGAACAATGGGTAAACTTCCGTATCTTTGTGCAATCATTTGTCCTAACCCACATGGTTCAAATAGAGAGGGCATTAGGAAGAAATCACTACTCGCATATATTTGGTGAGCCAGTTTATCGTTATAACCAATATATACGGCGATATTTTGAGGGAAGCGGCTTCTTAGATTCTCGAGCATTTGCTCATATTGATATTCGCCAGATCCCAGCATAACAATGTTGGCGCCTTTTTGGGCTAGGGTCTCAACAGCGGAATAAAGAATATCCATTCCTTTTTGCCAAGTTAGGCGCGAAACCAAGGCGAAGAGAGGTTGCCCAAAATCGAGGATATGCAATTGCTCAAAAAGAGCTTTTTTGTTGTTTTGTTTCTCTCGAAAGATGTTCACTCCATTGTATGGATAAATGAGCATTTCATCATTGACAGGGTTAAATTCTTGATAATCAATTCCGTTGAGAACTCCGATAAAATCGTATTCTCGAAGCGGGAGGATACTATCAAGTCCCATCCCTCCCTCCCGAGAGAGCAATTCTTGACGATGGTTAGGTGAAACAGTGGTAATTTTGTCAGCGTAGACAATACCCGCCTTAAGAGAAGAGACTTGGTCTTTGAAACGGAGATTACCATTTTCATACAAAGATTCGGCAAGATTGAAATAATCGCCAAGAACTGATTCAGGCATCATCCCTTGGAAAGCTGGGTTATGAATCGAAAAAATAAATTTCGTTTTCTTAAAATGATTAGAGGCATATTCATCCTCTTTAAATAGGCATGGAATCATTCCGGTGTGCCAATCATGGCAGTGAATAATATCCGGAGTTAAAGATATATGATAGAGGAGTTCTTTGCTTGCCAAGGCAAAAAAAGCAAATCTCTCATTATCATCCCAGTCTCCATAGAAATGGTCCCGATCAAAATATCGTGCATTGTCAATCAGGTAATAAGTTATCCCACTATCGTAAGTGGAATATACGTCTGCTCTTTCACTTCTCCAGGACATAGGAACGACAAAAGAACATACCTTTTTAACTGAATGTTTAGAATTATGTTTTATGAAACGGTAATAAGGCAAAATGATGAAGACTTCTTCGCCCATCACAGCGAGTTCTTTTGACAATGAATAGATGACATCGGCTAAACCTCCAGTTTTGCATAGAGGTCTCGCTTCACTGGCAACCATTACAATTTTCATTAAATATGAGCTCCTTGTTCAATGAACAAAAAACAATCTGGTTCACCGCTGACTTCATGACACTTAAACATCTTAACGTACTTGTCAGCCAAAACATTGTTGACCTTTGTTCCTTTGCCAACGATTGACTTGGTAAAAACAATTGAATTTTCAACATAGGTGTCTTCTTCAATTATGACGTCACGAGAAATAATCGAATTGCGAACCTTTCCTTTGATGATACAACCATTGGCAATAAAACTGTTTTTGACATCAGCGTCTGGGCCATATAGGGCTGGTGGCGTGTTATGAGTGACGGTATAAATAGGCCAATCATCCAAGAATAATTGAGAACGTGTTGAATAATCGAGAAGTTTCAAAGACTGATTTACATAATCAGACAGGCTTAGAATCGGAGCGATGAATCCCGAAAATTCCCAAGCAAAAAGCGATAACATTTTTTCATCAATGCAGTATCTTAACATTTTTCTAATTCCATAAAGGAGGGAAACATCGCGGGAAAGTCTCAAAATTTTCTCAAAAGTAGCGCGATTAAAAACATATGTTCCAAGAGAAATATCCGCAACCTTTTTCATTCCCGAATTATTGACAAGTTTATTCACAAAACCATTCTTATCGGTTTCAATCGTTCCACAATTTATGAATTGAGTATCCGCTTTAGTGGTGTGTTTATAAATGATAGAGGCTTCTGCTCCTGATGCGATGTGAGCATCAATGAAAGGTCGGAAGTCACAAGATGAAAGCATGAAAGGGTTAGTGATTAAAACATAATCAGAGGTTTCGTCTTCAAAATAGGAACGATTCGATAATAAATTGGAGATATCAGTATTAAAGCGAGGATTCCCAATTGATTTTTCATTGAAAAATAAACGTAGATATCCGGTTTTGGTGTTATTAATCCAAGTTTGGCCTTCGCGAACGTGAGTTCTTACCGCTCGAACGTTTTTTTCGACCAGAATATTAATCCGATCAATTCCAGAATTGGACATATTGGACAAAGCAAAATCCATCAGTCCATATCGTCCAAGAAAAGTAACTGCTCCGAGAGGACGGTTTTCCGTCAGTGGCCCAAGATCTGGCCCATCATGCAAATTGCATATTCCAATTACTCTTTTCATTTGTAGCTACCTCCCGTAACTAAAATCACATCTGTTTTCCCTAAATTAATCTCCTGCTTCTCACCAACAATAGCCTCCGGGGCCACTATCGCATTATGAACTTTCGCTCCTTTTTTTATGCGAGCGCCCGCCATAATGACACATCGAGTGCATTCCGCACCTTCTTCGATAATTACTTCATTAGAAATAACGCAGGAATCAACTGAACCTAAAATGATAGCGCCTTGATTCGCAATACTTTGTTTTATTGAACCTTTGGTGCCGACATATTGGGGCACGCTATGGGTATCCTCGCTATAGATTTTGGTGGTATCATCGCTATCGAAAAGATTGAGTTCTCGATTGTCTAAAGCGATATCCATATTAGCTTGATGAAGTGAGGCAAGGGTTCCAACATCTTTCCAGTAGCCTTGGAAACGATAAGCTTGTAGCTTATTACCATCTGCTAGCATCGTCGGAATAATGTTTTTTCCGAAGTCATGATCAGAATCTTCATTCTTTTCATCCTCTCTTAAATAACTCCGCAAGGTCTTCCAAGTGAAAACGTAAATTCCCATTGAAGCTAAATTGCTCTTTGGAATTTTTGGTTTTTCTTGGAATTCGATAATACGATCGCTTTGATCGACTGCCATAATACCAAAACGGCTCGCTTCACTAGGATCAACTTCAATAACTGAAATTGTTGCATCAGCTCCGCTATTAATATGTAAATCAACCATCTCATTGTAGAGAGTTTTATAAATATGATCGCCTGAAAGAATTAAAACATAATCGGGGTTTTGAGCATCGAGAAAATCAATATTTTGAGTAATTGCATCAGCGGTGCCTTTGTACCATTTCGCACTATCTTCGGTTTGTCTTGGAGTAAGAGTCGCCGTGAAGGAGTGGACACCATTTAACCCCCATTTTTCACCATTACCAACGTAACTATCAAGGGCTACGGCTTCGTATTGCATTAATACTCCAACCTTGTTAATTCCACTGTTGGCACAGTTGCTGAGAGGGAAATCAATAATTCGATATTTTGCAGCAAAAGAAACGGCTGGCTTAGCAACTTTTCTCGTCAGTGATTCGAGTCTTGTGCCCTTTCCACCGGCGAGAATCATTGCGACAATTTTATATGGCATTATGTGTACCTCCGCGTATATTCACATTCTAGCACACGCACGAAATCACATAAACCAAAAGAGAGAGGTTTGACCTAATTAATTTATTAAACACTTTTTATTCCTTCAAAAAATGGTAAACTCTATGTGATGAAAGTTTGGCCTTCTTTTCAAAAGACACTTCTCTTGGCGTTAGTCATATTTTTGTTTTCGGCAGGTATTGTTTTTACCAGTTGCATTAATCTTTTTCTCTCTAAAGAATGGGATTATCGTCAATGGCTTATTATTGGTGTCTTTCTCGCCTCTTCGTTGTTGATATTAATTTTCTCTTTAAGGACTTATTTCTATGTCATCGAAAAGAGAGAATTAGTAGTCATTAAATTCAAAAGAGAGTTGGTTTACCCCTATTCAGAAATAATCTACATTGATCAAAACCAGAAAAGAAAAAATTCCACCATCACAATTGTCATGAAAAGTGGACAAACTATCTATTTAATTCCTGATAAGAAAAATCAGGTCTATGAATCATTACAAAAGAATTGTGAACATATACTATCCAAGGATGAAGTCATAAATAAATTTCCTCGTATTAAGTTATAAGTTCAATATTTGTTTATTGCATAAACTAGTTGATTGTGCTAACATTTTCGAGAATAAAGGAGGCCTACGATATGTCAAGAGTATGTCCAGTAACAGGAAAAGGACCTTTAAGTGGTAATAGTCGCTCCCATTCTTTAAGAGCTTCGCGCCGTAGATGGAACTGCAATCTTCAAGTCCGCACAGTCGTGGTTGACGGCCAAGAAATGCGAGTTCGTATGTCGACTCGCGCTTATCGCAGTCTCAACAAGCAATACAAATAAAAGGTTAATGAACCTGTAATAAGAAATGCGGAATATTCCGCTTTTTTTATTTTCTAAAAAGACAATGTCAAAACAAATAATAAAATCTCGCTTATAAACAAAGAGAAGAAGAGAAGCCACTGAGAAAAGGCGATTGTTATCATCCGCGGACGGACATATTTAATGCTTCCATCCTCATCGATGGTTTCTTTCATGCGAATGTTTAAATTGAGTTTTGGATTTAACAGAAGCACTAGAATTAATAAAGTGAGAACAAAACCCAAAAGGAAAATAGCGAATGGAATTGGGGAAGTTTCACCAATTTG
>JAEZUH010000017.1 GCA_023443485.1 Bacillota bacterium
GTGGAAAAGGCGCCGGCCTTGCAGAAATGACACATATTGGTGTTCGTATTCCAGAAGGTTTTACTATTTCTACTGAAGTATGTGCATTATTTTATGAAAATGGCAAAAAATTGCCTGAATATGTCGTCAAAGCGATTTTTGAATCGATTAAAGGCATCGAAAAGAAGACAGGAAAAGTCTTTGGTGGAGATCATAATCCATTATTAGTTTCTGTCCGTTCTGGTGCAAGAGCTAGTATGCCAGGCATGATGGACACCATCTTAAACTTAGGTTTAAATGACACAACCGCCGCTACTTTAGCAAAAGAAACTGGCAACGAAAGATTCGCAATGGATTCTTATCGCCGTTTTATCTTAATGTTTACAAACATTGCAAAAGGACATCCACGAGATTCAATGGACAAAATGTTGCATGATTTAAAAGTGCAACATGGTTACAAACTCGATACTGAGGTTACAACCGAACAATTAAAAGAATTAGTGGCTAAATACAAAGCTTACTATAAAAAAGTCTTTGGTGAAGATTTCCCAACAGATCCAAAAGTCCAATTATTGGAAGCTGTCTCCGCTGTTTTCAGAAGCTGGGACAACCCAAGAGCGAACGTTTATCGTATGATGAACAACATCCCATACTCATGGGGCACTGCTGTTAACGTTCAATCAATGGCCTTTGGTAACAAGGGTGAAACTTCCGGTACTGGCGTTGCCTTCTCTCGTAACCCAGGAACTGGTGAAAACATTATTTCTGCTGAATACTTACCAAATGCTCAAGGTGAAGATGTTGTTGCTGGTATCCGCACCCCATTACACATCGATGAATTGAAAGCAAGAATGCCAAAAGTCTATGAGGAGTTTGTTAAAACTATCAAAATCATGGAAAATCATTACCGCGACATGCAAGATATGGAATTCACCGTTGAAGAAGGTGTCCTATACTTCTTACAGACTCGTAATGGTAAGAGAACTCCTGCCGCAGCCTTAAAGATTGCTTGCGATCTCGTAGACGAAGGCCTAATTACTGAAAAAGAAGCCGTTACTCGTATTGATGCTGGTTCTTTCGATAAATTATTACTCCCTGGATTTGACAAGGACGCTATCGCAGCCACCAAGCCAATCGCTACTGGATTAGCTGCTGGCCCAGGTGCTGGAACAGGAGCTATCGCCTTCACAGCTGAAGAAGCTGAGAAGAGACACCTCGCTGGCGAAAAAGTAATTCTTGTTCGTGCCGAAACTTCGCCTGAAGACATTGTTGGAATGGTTGCTGCTCAAGGCATTCTCACCGCACGCGGTGGTATGACATCTCACGCAGCTGTTGTTGCTCGCGGAATGGGTAAATGCTGCATTAGTGGTTGCTCTGCCGCAATTATTAACGAAGAAAAAAGAACTCTCACCATTGGCAAGCAAGTTTTCACTGATAAGGATGTTTTATCCTTGGATGGAAATACTGGTAATGTCTATGTTGGTTCAATCAAAACTGTCGCCCCTGACTTAACTTCTGGATATTTTGGAAGATTAATGGCTTGGGTTGATCAATATCGTGAACTCAATGTTAGAACAAACGCTGATACTCCTCGCGATGCAAAACAAGCGAGAGCTTTCGGTGCTGAAGGTATCGGGCTTTGCCGTACTGAACACATGTTCTTCGCTAAAGATAGAATCTTCTCTATGAGAAAAATGATTCTAGCTGATACTCTTGAAGAGCGCGAAGCCGCTCTCGCTGAAATTGAACCAATGCAACAGGATGATTTTGAAGGATTATTCGAAACAATGGGCGAATTCAACGTTACTATTCGTTTGTTAGATCCACCACTACACGAGTTCTTACCACAAGAGCCTGCTCTAATTGAAGAATTAGCAGTTGCTACTGGCAGATCCGTTCAACAAATCAAAGATAGAATTGCTGATTTACACGAAGCTAACCCAATGATGGGCCACCGCGGATGCCGTTTGGATGTCACTTATCCAGAAATCGGCAAAATGCAAACTAGAGCCATCATTAAGGCCGCTATCAATGTCAGCAAAAAAACTGGAAAATTAGTTACTCCAGAAATCATGATTCCACTTGTTCTCGATGAAAGAGAATTAAAGTTCGTTAAGAACATCGTTACTGAAGTAGCTGATGATCTAATTGCGAAATCTGGTTTAAACATTCACTATCATGTTGGAACAATGATTGAAATTCCACGAGCCGCTCTCTTATCTGATGAAATTGCTAAAGAAGCAGAGTTCTTCTCATTTGGAACAAATGATTTAACTCAAATGACCTTTGGTTTCTCCCGTGATGATGCTGGTAAATTCTTACCTCATTACTATTCCAATAAGATTTTTGAAGAGGATCCATTTAAGACCCTTGATCAAAATGGTGTTGGCAAATTAATTGATATGTCAGTCAAACTAGGCCGCGCAACAAGACCAAGCCTCCACATCGGAGTTTGTGGTGAAACTGGAGGAGACCCAAAATCCATCGAGTTCTATCACAAAGCAGGATTAGATTATGTTTCTTGTTCTCCATTCCGTGTCCCAGTTGCTCGTTTAGCTGCTGCTCAGGCCGCAATTCTCTTCCCAAGAAAGAAATAATTGCGTAAGCAAAACATAATAAAAGCTCAAGGCGTTCGCTCTTGAGCTTTTTTATTTTACAAATAATTTGCTTATTGTTTGAAGAACAGCGATGCGGCTCCTACAACACCAGCATTGTATCCAAGTTTTCCCACTAAAATTTCAACGACGGGTGAGTGAGGGAATCCATATGATCTTTCCTCGCAATAATTTTTTAAGCGAGAGGTTAAATATCCACCCTCTTTAGATACACCGCCACATAAGATAATTGCATCAGGTCTAAAGATGTTGCAAAGATTGAGAATTCCTTCTCCTAAATAGTGAATATAATTGCGGACAACTTCTTGGGCATAACGATCGCCGATTTTAGCGGCAGTAAAAGCAACTTTTGCATCAACTTCGTCGAGAGAAGAAATGCCTTTCCACATCGCAGAATCTAAATGTTGTTCCATTTGTCTTTTTGTGTCTGCTATAAGAGCAGTGGCTGAAGCATAGGTTTCAAGGCAACCATGTCTTCCACATCCACATGGTCTTCCATCAATTTCGACAACCATGTGACCGATTTCTGCGCCTTTACCTTCATTTCCTTCAAACAATTTTCCATCTAAAACTAGTCCGCCACCGACACCAGTTCCAAGAGTTAAAACAACAATATTATGAAGTTGTTTCCCGACTCCAAACGTTGCTTCTCCCGAAGCGGCAGCGTTGGCATCATTTGTTACATGAACAGGAAGATCAATGGCCTTTTCAATCATCTCTTTGATATGAACATCAGTCCAACCAATATTTGGCGCAAATTCAACCACGCCAGTATCAGAATCAACTGTTCCAGGACACCCTATTCCTACCCCGCTAATATTTGGGTAATTGATTTTTTTGATTTGAACAATTAATTTGTTAATCGTTTCTTCAGGGGTTTCTCCGCTTTCTACCGGCAAGGTGAAAAAATCCTGAATGTCACCTTTTGGAGTAACAACTGCGCCTTTAATGAATGTCCCACCTATATCAATTCCAATTGCGTTCATTTTATAAAACCCCCGTATTTCTTGATTATTTTAACTGTTTTTGATTGGTAATTTGAAGAAAACAAAATTATTATCTCCATCAATATATCCAACTTCTTTCCCATTAATGATAATAGAACCATCGTCATCAATATATCCAATCTCGCGACTAAGAATAGACATTATTCCATCATCAGTAATAGAAGCAAATTTTTGTCCTCTTATGAAAAGTTCATTCTCTCCAATATACCCGACAAGTTCTTTATCGAGAAAAATATTGTGGCCGAAAGAATCGATGATGAGCATTATTTTTTCGATGCCTCTTTTTTTGCTTTTGCTTTATTCATAAAGGTTGTATAGCCATGCTCAATTTCGACCTGTCGAGCTCTCGCTATAACAAGAGAATCTGTCTTAACATCTTTAGTAATGGTCGAACCAGCAGCAGTAAAAGATGAATCTTCAACTTTCAATGGAGCTACAAGAATTGTTCCACTTCCTAAGAAAACATTTTTACCAATTTCGGTGTGCATCTTATTAAAACCATCATAGTTTGCAGTAATCGTTCCACAACCAACATTTGTTTTTTCGCCAATTTGACTATCACCTAGATATGTCAAGTGAGCGGCTTTTACACCATTTTTTAACTCTGTGTTCTTAAGCTCAACAAAATTACCAACTCTACAATGATTGGCAATAATCGTTCCTGCCCTCATTTTAGTAAACGGACCAATTTCATTGTAATTTCCAATTTTTGAATCAGAAATCCACGAAGATTGAATAATGTTATCATCTCCAATCTCAACAGTATCTAAAAAAGTGTTCGGTCCAATTGTGTTTGCTTCTCCAATTTTGCATTTTCCAAAGATGGTTGTATTTGGAAGAATAATGGTGTCTCTTCCAATCTCAACATCTGGAGATATATAAGTTGAATCTGAATCTTCCATGGAAACTCCAGACATCATGAGTTTATGATTAATTCTTTTTCTAATGACTTTCCCAGCATAGGCGAGTTGAACACGGTCGTTAATGCCGAAGACTTCAACCGCATTTTCCACTACATAAGCACCAACTTTTTTGCCGTTTCTTTTAAAGATACCAACTAAGTCAGTCAAATAATACTCTCGTTGAGAATTATCCGCTGTCAGTTGGTCAATGTATTCAAATAAGAATTTATTGTCGAAAATGTAAAGGCCGGCATTCACTTCGTGAATATCTTTTTCATCTTCTGAACAATCTTTGTCTTCTTTGATTGCTAAAACATAGTTACTTTTTGAGTCACGAATAATTCTTCCGTAACCATCTGGTTTTTCCAATACAGCAGTAACGATAGTAAGTTGATTTTTTATCTTTTCATGAACTTTAAAGATGTTCTCAATAGTTTCTGTAGTAACAAGAGGTGTATCGCCGCAAATCACTAGCGTTGATCCTTCTTTGTCTTTCAACAAATCTTTCACTTGTAAAACAGCATTGCCTGTTCCAATCAAGTCTTTTTGCCAAACAACTTTCGCACGATCTTCAACTAAATTTTTAGTGACTTCGCCGCCAAAGCCAACAACGACAACTATTTCTTTCATTCCAACCGGCAAAATGGCATCAATAACATAATTCACAAGGGCTTTCCCTAAGATTGGGTAAGATACTTTGGAATGTTCTGGATTGCGAGATTTCATTCTCGTTCCTTTTCCGGCCGCCAATACAATTGCATAATTATTCATAATCATTCCTCTATTTCATTATTTTGGTTATCTCAACGATATAATCGTCTTCGAGTTTTCTCGCGATATTTTTTATCAAAGAAAGGTTTGTGTTTAGGGCAATTACAGCACTGCCTGAGCCTGTCATTATAACAATATCAAGCCCCATTTTTGTTAGTTTTTCTTTTATCACCTTAATCTCAGGAACTATCTTTGTTGCCGGTTCCTCTAAAGAATTAAAAATGGACTCAGCCAATAGTTTATCATTTCCTTCAGCGAGGGCTTGAACAACATTATCAACACTCCCAGTAACTAATTCTATTCCATCTGATGCCTCAAAAACATCTTTAGTAGAGCATCCCTTTTCTGGTTTAACTATTAAGACATAGTAATTGTTTTTAATTGTTATTGGCTCAAATTCTCCACCTGTGCCACGGCATCTCGCGGGTTTGCAAGGTATAAAAAACGGAACATCTGAACCAAGCTGCTTGGAAAGTTCGATGAGCTCTTCAGAAGGAATTTTCAAATTGAGAAACTTATCCACGCCTTTTAAGACAAAAGCTGCATTGGAAGAACCGCCTCCTAAGCCTGCTTGCATAGGAATGACCTTGTGAATAATTACGCGAAATTTCTTTTTTATTCCGTATTTACCTTGGATTAAGTTTAAAGCTGATGAGGCGATATTGTGACGCACTTTTACTCCAGAAAAATCATCGATGGTAACAAAATTATCAGAAGTATTTTTGACCTCATTCATTAGAAGAGAGTCATGTAATTCGATGGGTACCATCACCATATCTAAATCATGAAAACCGTCTTCTCGGCGGTTAAGCACATTCAGGCAAATATTAATCTTTGCAAAACTACGTATAACTAAATCTTTCATAAATTCAAATAATTGTAATTATTACACCTTTGTTCATCAACACATTTTAATTAATTTAATAACAATTAACTATTCCTTCTTAATTGTATCATTTAGTTTAATTGTTTTATAGATAGTCAGATACTGAAAAGGGGTAAGTTGTTCAGGCCTTAATGTTGTTTGAATTCTTAAATCGCCACATATTTTTTCTGCTAGGGATTTATTTTTTAATAGAGAAGAAAGATTATTAAGGATTGTCTTTCTACGATTCAAAAAAAGTTGTTTGGCTAAAAAATAAGTCCCAAAGAAATCATCTCGTTCAATGCTCCCATTTAATTTGATTTCAAAAACAATTGATTCGCATTTTGGAGCAGGATAAAAAGATCCGGCTTTAACTGGAAAAAGCTTTTTTGATTCGCCAAGCAAATGAACTAAGACAGAAACAGCTCCATAATCTCCTCCACCAAATGTTGAAAAGCGAACAAAGGCTTCGGCTTGGCACATCAAAACGAATTTTTGACAAGACTTACCATTTAGTAATAAAAATGTTATTAATTCCGTTGTAATATTGTAGGGTAGATTGCCTATTATTTTTGAATACCTTGAAATATCAATTTTCCTGACATCACTATTAACTAATTTGATAATAGGTTGTTTGCCATATATCTCACCTAAAAATTTAATCATTCGAGAATCGATATCCACAGCATCACAAGGCGAGTTTTTAAGAGAGATAAAATGAGTTAGCGATCCTAATCCAGGACCGATTTCTAATATTTGGTCCTTCTCGTTGATTTCTAAACTATCTACAATTCTAGATGCGATTTCTGGTTCGACTAAAAAGTTTTGACCATAGTCTTTTTCTGGCTTCAAGTTAAGTTTATTAATAATTTCGAAAATGTTTGATCTGTTAATTAGCATAATATTTCTCCAACAATTTTAGCAATTTCCTCTCTAGAATAATTGAGAGTATTTAAACGCTGAGCAAGCTTCTTCATATTAACGATTCCGACTGGAACTTTTTTTGAAAAAATAGTTCGATTAATTTTGGTATTTAGACAAGCGTCGTTCAAAAATGAAACAGTAATATTGTTGACTTTTGAAGGTTTTTCTGACAAATATCCCTTTAAAACCGAAATGATTTCGTCCTTGTCAGATTCAGCAATTCCGTGCTTTTTCATTTTGCAACGGAAAAGCTTTTTAGGATTAATATTAATGGAATTAGGAATTTTGATTCTTGAGCGAATAGTCTCACCAGCCTCATCTTGATCAGTCATTATTAAAACTCGTTTAATCTTTGAAACGGCTCTTAAATAAAGGATTTCAGATTCGGGTAATTCGTATCCTTTGGTTATAACGTATTCAGAATTGATAAAAGATGATAAAAACGAAACATCAGTTTTTCCTTCTACAACAATGACACCATCAAAAAAGAACATAAATTTTACACGTGAAACATTTTACATGAATTATTGTACAAAACATCGATGATGTGCTTTTTGGAGATTTTTTTTAATTTCACAATCTCATCAATAACAAGGGCAATGTTTTTTGGGACATTAACTGTTCCTCTTAAGGGGTGAGGTGATAAATAAGGGGCGTCAGTTTCTACAACAATTCTTTCAAGAGGTGCTTCTTCACATATTTCTTTTATTTTCTTTGCGTTTGTGAAGGTTAAAGTTCCGCCTAATCCAATTAAGAGGCCTAAGTTTAATACTTCAGGCAAGGATTCGAGGCTTCCAGAATAGCAATGCATAACGCCTCCCATTTCTGGTTTATATTCTTTGAGAATATTCAAACAATCTTCGAAGGCTTCTCTGTTATGAATTGTAATTGGTTTGTGATATGTGTTCGCTGTTTTTATTTGACGAATAAAAAAATCTTTTTGAATGTTTCTTTCTTCAATTTTCTTGCTCCAATGATAATCGAGACCGATTTCTCCAACAGCCACTACTTTAGGATGGGAGATATAAGACATTACTTCTATGTAGTCATTTTCGGTCACATTGAAAACATTGCTTGGATGGAATCCTATCGCTGCATAGATTTCAGGATACTTTTCAGCTAAATAAACTGCTCTAATTGAACTATCTTTGTCCCAGCCGACAACCAGAAACTTATTAACACCGACTTTTTTCGCTTCTTCAATTATTTCATCAACAGAAGAGAATAAAGCATCATCATTAAGGTGGCAATGAGTATCAAAAATCATATTACTTACCAACACAAAATCTCGCAAATATTTCTCTTGAAATATCAACTTGATTGGTTTCTCCTAATATTTCCAAGATTGATTCATAGGCATCTCTTATAGAAACGGCCACCAAATCAATCGGTAAATCGCTTAAAGCATCTTCTTTGGCTTTTTGTAAAGATTCTCTTGCCCTTTCAAGTAATCCTATTTGGCGCGCATTATTAAGGGCGGGTTGTTCGAAAGCCTGGTTGTCAAGACCAAGTGTTTGATATATTTCGTTCACAAGAGGACTAATATCTTTCTTAAGAGCGGAAATATAAAGGCCTTTCCCTTGATGAACAATTTTTTTGTCGCTTTTGTTATAGACGATGATTCGGTTAATTCCCTCGGTAATATTTAAAATTTCTCGATCTTCATAATCTTCTTTTTCACTTGCATCGAGAACAACTATTACTAGTTCAGCTTTTTTTATTGACGCTTTGGCTTTTTCAACACCAATTGATTCAACCACATCTCTCGAATCACGAATTCCCGCTGTGTCTAATAAATGCAGGACTACACCTTTGAGATTTACATCGCCTTCGACGATATCTCTCGTCGTTCCAGCAATGTCTGTTACAATGGCTTTGTCTTCACCAATTAAGGCATTTAAAAGAGATGACTTGCCAACGTTTGGTTTGCCAACAATCGCAACTTTGATTCCATCTTTAATGATCTTTGCTTTTTTGCCATCCACAATAAGTTTGTTAATGCTTGCGTTAATAACGTCTACATATTCAACGACTTTCTCTTTGTTCGCGATTTCGATGTCTTCATATTCTGGAAAATCGATATTCACTTCAATTAGGGAAAGAATGTCGGCAATTTTTGATTTGATGGGTTGAACAACTTGAGTGACTTCACCTTCGAGAGAAAGGAGGGAAAGTTTCTTTGCTTCCTGAGTGGTTGCATTGATGACGTCATTGATTGATTCAGCTTGAATCAGGTCTATTTTACTATGGAAAAACGCCCTTGAAGAAAACTCTCCATGAGTTGCCAAACGAGCTCCGTTTTTTAAAGAAAGGGCAATAATTTGGTTAGCAATCAACATTGACCCGTGGCAAATAATTTCAACTGAATCTTCGCCAGTGAAACTTTTTGGTCCTTTATAAACTAGCAGGATTACTTGGTCAATTTTTTCTTCTCCATCATAGATGTTTCCATATAAAATCGTCTTTTCGTTGATTTCTGTTATGTTTTTGGTAAACATACGGGAAAAAATTTCAAAACAATCATCACCAGACAATCGAATGATGGCTAGAGCTGATTTTAATGGCGGTGTCGCCAGCGCAACAATTGTTTCAAACATAAATACCTTTCAAAGTGTAAAAAGCACCCTAAGGGCGCTTAATACTAATCAACATAAATGATTTGGACTTGTCGATGAGTTCCTTCACCTACAGACTCAGTTCGGATGTTTGATAATCCAGTGCAAGCGTTATGAACCGCTCTTCTTTCATCTGCTGGCATTGGATCAAAGATGTATGTCTCATGAGTCTTTTGTACATCGTGAGCGGCTCTGCGAGCAATGCGTGAAAGCCTAATGTATTTGCTATCTTTATACCCATTAATATCTAGCAAGATTCTAAATCTCTTGTGGAAGTGATTCGAAACCGCTAATTTTGTTAATTCATTTAAAGCTTGGAGGGTTTTGCCGTTCTTCCCAATTAAGACTGGGTTATGAGCAGAATCAACCGTGATGCGAATGATGTCATTGTCATAAACTGACTGCACTGCTGATTCGATTTCTAAATTATCAACGACTTCGAGGATATAATCCTCAGCATATTTAATAACATCAGCAATTTGGTACACTTCAACAACAATTTTTTTTGAGAAGAGACCCTTTTTCTTATCGCTGACAATGTATATTAATTGATCAACGGGTACATTGAGTTCTTCGGCCGCATTGCTTAAAGCTTCTTCTGCGGTTTTTCCTTGATATTCTTTCATTTCATTTACCTTCTTTTTTTAGTGTTTCGTTCAGTGATTAAATGAGTGACTAGCGACTGAACGATTGAGTACACAGCACCGAATAGCCAATAAGCACCCATGCCTGATGCGAGGGAGAATCCCATAAAAATAATCATGGCTAACATAATGTATGTAAACCATTTCATCTTATTATCAGTGCTAGCTTGAGATGGGTTTTTGCTTAATTTTGGAATATTTTTCCCTTTTTTCTTTTGTAACCATCTTGGCAAGAGCATGGAAACCGCTTGAGCTGCCGCCATTAATACGAAGAGAATTGTGGCTGTCAATCCGCCCATTCCTCCGGCAGTTGTCCAAGAGGCGGCGTTAAACATGGTAGCACTAATTGAGTCGCTTAGTCTTAATCCCCATAATTGGCCAGAGGATAGGATTGCTGCACTTTGCATGGCACCCCACACACAAATAAATACAGGGAATTGAACCAGCATAACGAGAATTGAAGTCAACGGATTTATTTTGTTTTTCTTATAAAGTCTCGCTGTTTCTTCACTTAGTCTTTGCTTATCCATTTTGTTGGTATTGGCATTAGGGTATTTTGCCTGAATCTTTGCGACTTCAGGTTGTAAACGGGTCATAACAGCGGTTGATTTTTGCTGTTTAAATGTAACAAACAACATTAATGTTCTAACAATGACTGTAACAATTAAAATTGATAAAACTGACGCCCATCCAGTTCCCACCGCAGCAAACGCTGAAGCAAGAACATCAATTAAAGCAGCAATTGGCCAAACAAATAAGAATTCGAGTAATCCCTTCCAACTAGTCCATGGTTTGGCTTCAATTTCGGCTGGTAAGGAATGAACACCATAGGTGCCATAATCACCCGAATTAATTGCCAAGCAAGAACGATAGGAAGAAATATAACTATTCATTTTGGTTTTATAAAATGAAACATAATCATTTGTTGCGGCTTCGTCGATGTTACCTAACGAAGTGCGAACTTCTTGATTAAAAACATCCCAGTTTGTCCACAAAACTTTTTTGCTGTTTGTCGAGTCTTCAAACTTGATGAATCCATATTTATCGAGTAGTCCTTTGTTGTTGGAATAATCGTCGTATTGATCAGCGGGGCAAAGGAGTCCACCTTCATCTAAAAAGGTGATTTCCTTGTTACCTGCATCAACAATAATTTCTTTGCCTGCAGCAAGCAATGTGGCGACATCTTCGCTCTCTTGCAATTCGTGAATTAAAACATCGTTTTCAGACAAAGCTTTATCAAAAACCTTGTTCAAAACAACTTGATCAAATGTCTTAAAATAACTCAACGAAGGAGCACGAACATAAGCTTCTTCGGCTGCTGTGTTGATTTTGTTAATGTATTTGGCGTTTTCTTCATCAAAACTGGCAGTAAAAAACAAGTTAGTGGAGTATTCTTCTCCGTTAACTGTGATTGTTAATGCTTCTGCATCTTCCGGCTTTTCTGCTGTATCTTCGTAATAAGCTGTCACACCATAATCAAATAAATAAAGAATGTGAGCTTTGTCCGTGACAGAGCAGAATGAAGCAGTACAACTAGTTAAAATTAAAACTCCCGCTGCAAGTGCAAGACCGCTTAAACCAAATTTTAAACTCTTTTTCATTCGTTTTTTCCAATCTGTACAAGTACTAATTCACTTAAAAGTGATTTGTTGGTTTGGTAGTCGTTATCAAGAAAATTTTTCTTGACTATAATAACTAGGTCAAATGACGCTTTGTTATAGTCAAACATGCTATCAGCCATTGCTCTAACTTGTCGTTTGATTCGGTTGCGGACAACAGCGTTTCCAACTTTTGAAGAGACAGAGATCCCAACCCTCATATAAGGCAGGTTGTTTTGTGCAATGTGCACAACATATGATCTATTACTCTTTGCGCGTCCGTTATGAATGGTTAAAACAAATTCTCTATTAGCTTTTATTCTATTAACAACTTTCATCTACCCTCGACTATGCAGAAAGGGATTTTCTGCCTTTTGCTCTACGACGAGCAAGAGCGCTGCGGCCACCTACTGACTTCATCCTTGCGCGAAATCCAGCTCTGCGTTGATGCTGAAGTTTGCTTGGCTGATAAGTTCTTTTCATACAATATTACCTCCGATTTTACGTAGCATTAGAAAGTATATGGGCATTTATAGATAAATGTCAACGAAATGCGTATACGCGTATGTAGGTCTGTGCTATACTTTGCCCATGAACAAGAGCGCTAGAATTGGTATAATTTTCGCGATTATTGCTGCAGTTTGCTCATCTATTAACACACCAATATCCAAATTATTGTTGAACAGCAATACAATTGGTCCAGTGATTTCTGGTGGGCTTTTATATTTAGGCGCCGCTCTTTGCGCTGGCATCTTTTTCATTTTCCGCAAAATTGTTAAACCAAAGATAAAAGAAAAACCTCTTGAAAAAAGCGATTTTCCCTTTGTTTTTGCCATCGGAGCTCTCAATGCAATCGGAGTAGCTTGTAGCATGCTGGGACTTAAATTAATATCCGCTTCTAACGCTGCCCTTCTCAGCAATTTTGAAATAGTTATCACTTCATTAGTTGCTTTATTTATCTTCAAACAAAAAATATCCCCTCGATTATGGATCGGTATCGTTGTAGTTTTTATCGCCTGTGTTCTTTTATCGAGTGAAGATCTTAGTAATTTTAAATTTTCTACCGGGGCTCTTTTGGTTTTAATCGCTCCAATATGTTGGGGTTTTGGAAACAACTTTATGAAGAGAATATCTGATAAAGACCCAATTGTATCAATCATAATTGAGTGCTCTATTACATGTATTTTGTGCCTGATGATTGGAGTCAGACTAAATGAACAAATAACCCAAATATATGCATTCTTTGCCGTCCTTGGGGTAGGTGTAGTTTCATATGGAATAAGCTTGTGTTTTTACATTTACGCGCAACGAGCCATTGGCGCACCTCGTACCAGCGCTTTCTTTTCTTTAGCCCCCTTCCTTGCTGTTTTAATTTCTTTCGCGATCTTCCAAGAAAGGCCTTCTTGGTGGTATTACGTCGCTCTAGGCCTTATGATTTTGGGTGTTTGGCTCGCTTCTTCTGATAAAAAAATATTCTCAAAAAAATCAAAAAAAGCTTAGTAAATTTTGTTTTCCACATTTTTTTATACTACAAAAAAGTTAAGAAAAGTATAAGTAATTATAGTTATACTATATTATCTACTAGCCAATTATAACTCAAACACTTTTTCACCTAATTCCACAACACCAAAAAAACTTTTCCACAATTTATCCACATATGCATTTTGTGAATTTGGTGGAAAACACCCTATAATCAAACTTAACGGGTTTTTGAAATGTGGAAAAAATGGAATTTCATTCTTTTCAATGTTAAATGATGGTGGATTGTTTTATAATGTTTGGCAGAAACAAGAGTACTTTAATATGATTAATTCAATTTCAGAAATCACTCAGCTGTGGGATCGGTCTTTAAGAAAGATTGAGGAGCGACTCGGTGAAAAACAATTGTTTGATTCTTTCTTTGCTGGAAGTTATATCAACGAAATTCACGGCGACACAATCGTCGTTGTGGTCAATTCCTCTCTTGCTGCCGCTTTGATTAAACAAAAATACTATGATTTGGTTGAAGATGTTGTCTCAGAAATCACTGAATCTAACTTCAAACTCGATTTTGTTTTAGAAAACGAGGTTCAAAAAGGCGCCGAAAAGCAGTCCCAAACAAAAAAGCAACAATATTTTCAGGAAGCGACACTAAATTCAAAACTTTGTTTTGAAAACTTTGTGGTTGGCTCTTTTAACCGGGAAGCTTCACAAGCCTCTCTTTTTGTGGCATCAAACCCCGGCAAAACCTTGGCCCAACCTCTTTTCATTTATTCGAATTCAGGATTAGGAAAAACTCATTTGTTACACGCGATTGGAAATTATATTAAGAACGCGCGACCCAACTATAAAATTCTCTACATTTCAACTAGTGATTTTGTCGAGGAATACATCAGATATGTCAAAGGAGAAAAAGAAGCTGAATCATTAAAAGACTTTTTTAGTTCAATTGATGTTCTTCTCCTTGACGATGTTCAAATGCTTGCCAATAAGGTTAAAACTCAAGAAATGTTTTTCGCCATCTATAACAAGATGATTGATAACTCAAAGCAAATTGTGATCACCTCGGATAAACAGCCAAACGAACTAAATGGTTTAGAAGATCGCTTAGTGACACGGTTTTGTAAAGGCTTGGTCATGAAAATAAACGAGCCAGACCAAAACACATGCGTTGAAATATTGAGAAAAAAGATTGAAGCAAATGGTTTAGATTTGCAAAGATTTGATGATGCGGTTTTATATTTCTTTGCCGACAAATTCTCAAAGAACGTTCGTGAACTTGAAGGTGCTTTGAATAGGTTAATATTCTATGTAGTGTCATTAAAACAAACTGACAAGATTTCGATGGATGTGGCAATGGAAGCGGTTCAATCCTTAACTGGTGGTAAATCACTATCATCTACCCTCAACGAACAAAAGATTATTAATGTAGTTTCTGATTATTATAATTTAACCCCTTCTCAATTAACCGGGCGAATAAGAACTGGCCAAATCGCTCTAGCTAGGCATATAGCGATGTATCTCATCAGAATTACCTTGGACATCCCCTTAAAGAAAATTGGAGATATGTTCGGAGGCAAAGATCACACCACTGTTATGTCAGCCATCCAAAAGGTGGACAACGGGTTGAAAACCGACGGTGACTTAAAAAGCGCCATCGAAGAACTTCAAAAGCGCGTTAAGAAATAATACTTTATTGAAAATAAAATATAAAACTTAAATATTGTGTGATAGAATGAAAAAGTATCGAAAAAATAGATGACAACATCACTTATCCACCAAATTCACAAACCTTACTATTACTAATATAATAATAAAGAAAGGAAAAATTATGAAATTTACCATCAATCGAGAAGAATTCCTTAAAGGATTAAGTATCGCCTCAAGAGCGGTAGCAAATAAAGTGGCAGTGGCTGTTTTATCAAACCTTAAAGTCGAATTGGATGAAAGAGGATTGTTTATAACTGGATCCAACTACGATCTGACAATCAAAACTTTCATTCCTTATAAATCAGAATCCAAAGAAATTATTCGAAACTATAAAGAAGGATCAACCTTAATTAATTGCCGCATCATCACAGAAATAGTGAGAAAAATGGATGGAGAAGAATTAACACTAGATGTCATTGATTCAACCATTGCTGTTATTAGTGATAATCATTTTGAATCTAGATTAAATTGCGTTCGTGCCGAAGAATACCCTGACATTGATCTCGAGCCAACTGGAACAGAGATTAAACTAACAAAGGATGTCTTTAGCTCACTAGTCAACCAAACAGCTTTTGCTGCCTCAATTAAAGAGCAAAGGCCAATTCTTACCGCCATGAATCTTGAAGCGGAGAACGGAAACCTTGTTGCTACCACCACCGACTCTGCTCGCATGGCCCGCAAAGTTGTCAAAATCGGCGGGGACACCAGATTCATTGCTAACGTCCCAGCGAAGATGATGATTGAAGTTGATCGTTTAATGGAAAACATTAATTCTATTAGTATCGCATTTAGCGATAAAAAAGCTTTATTTGCCCTCGGCCAAACCATTATTGCTTCTCGTTTAGTCGCTGGCGATTATCCAAACACTAAAAACATTATTCCAAGGAGTTGTAATTATTCTTTAGAAGTTAATGCTTCTGAATTAGCAAAAGCCATCGACCGAACAACGGTCTTATCGATTGATAGAGAAAACGTTGTCGATTTAAGTATGTCAGAATTCGGCGTTGAGATTTCAGCAAAGAGTTCTCAAGTTGGATCTGCGGTTGAGAAACTAGAGACTTATAAGTTCGAAGGACAAAACCTCAGAATTTCTTTCAACAGCGATTTCGTTCTATCGGCAATTCGTGCTCTCGCTTGTGAAGATGTCACATTTGAATTTGTCGGCGAAATGAAGCCGTTTGTGGTGCGCAACGCTTCTGATGACTCGGTGATTCAAATTGTCACTCCAGTACGCACTTACTAAGCGAATTTAGCCACTTTTTATCAATAGTAAATCAAGGGAATAAAATATTCCCTTTTTCTTACGCGTCGTGTATAATGTACGCATAAGGTTATTTATGGGTGAAAAAGTTATTACTTTAAGAGAGGGTGAAGAGTACATTACTCTCCAAATCCTTCTTAAAATCTCCGACATTATTTCGACTGGCGGGATGGCAAAGCTTTTCTTGGCTGAAAACGCTATTTACGTCAATAATGAAAAAGAAAATCGCCGTGGACGTAAATTATATCCCGGGGACAAAATCCAAGTCTTAAACACCTCATTTGTCATCAAAGCGAAATGATTGTCAAACAGCTAACCTTGAAGAACTTCCGAAATCACGATCTAATTTCTTTTGACTTTGAACCAAACATCAATATTCTGACCGGTCCAAACGGGGTAGGAAAAACCAACGTGATGGAAGCAATTTACTATCTATCCTTAGCCCGAAGCTTTAAAAACACAGAGAATGAAAATTTGGTTTTTAAAGGTACCGAAGAAGCTGAAGTATCGGCGGTTATCATGGAAGGCAGTAAAATTCGTAAAATTCGAATCCTTATCAGCAGAGAAGGAAGAAAGGTCTTTATTAACAATAAACCCGTCTCGCGGATTTCCGACCTTTCGAAATCGATGAACGTTGTCCTGTTTGAGCCGAAAGATGTCAACCTATTTTGCGGGCCACCCAAAGCGAGAAGAAGTTTTATTGATATATCAATATCGAAAAAAAGCGATCCGTATCTTGAATATATCTCGCGATATGAAAAGGTGCTCCGTCAAAGAAACGACATTCTAAAAAGTAATGACATCAACAAAACACTGCTCGACACCATCACCGAAATGTTGATCAAGCTATCCGGACCGATTATCTCCTATCGACAAATGTACATTAAGGATATCAATGATATCCTTATAAAGATTACGCGCACGCTTACAGGCGCGAAGAATCAGGTTGAAATAATCTACAAACCCTTTGTCGAATATGGACCCGATTTCAACAAAGAAGCGCTCAAAGCGTTTAAAGGAGCGGAAAGCAACGATATTCGCCGAAAGGTAACATCTATCGGAATTCATCGCGAAGACTTCACCGTCAACCTAAATGGGCGCGACATCGCCGAATTTGGTTCCCAAGGAGAGAATAGAATTGTCGCTCTAGCCTTAAAACTTAGTCCTTACTTCATCATTGAAGATAAAGATAAACGCCCTGTCGTGGTTCTCGATGATGTGATGTCCGAGTTAGATGAACATCACAGTCGCCGATTAATCGCCTTTCTAAAAAAACTTGAGCAAGTGTTTATCACCTCTACTCAATTGCAGGTAGATGGTGCGAACCAGTACCAATTAAAACCGAAAAAACAAGGAGGTCTTCTCAATGGAAGATGAAAAAAAAGAGGTAATTAAAGAAGAGGTAGCAGCTCCCTCAAATCCTCAACCGGCCCCTGAGCCAACAATCGAGGTTTCGCAAATGAACGTTCAGGAGGCGGAACTCGAAAAAGCTGATAAGAAATATACTGCCACCAATATTCAAGTCCTAGAAGGGCTGGAAGCGGTAAGAAAAAGACCGGGTATGTACATCGGGACAACCTCTGCTGCTGGATTGCATCACCTAGTTTGGGAAATTGTTGATAATTCAATCGATGAAGCCCTAGCAGGATACTGTACCGAGGTTGATGTTTCGATCAACCCTGAAAACACCATTACTGTCACTGATAATGGACGTGGTATTCCTGTTGATGTTGTGGCTAAAAGTGGTTTATCTGGTGTTGAAACCGTTTATACAATTCTCCACGCCGGTGGAAAATTCGGCGAAGGCGGCGGATATAAGGTATCTGGTGGTCTTCACGGCGTTGGTGCCTCCGTGGTTAACGCTCTTTCTGAATGGTGCGAAGTCACTGTTAAAAAAGATGGAGGCATCTACTTCATAAGATTCGAAAAAGGCGGTCACATTGTTCAACATTTGCAACAAATCGGGACTTGCCCTATTGAAGAAACTGGAACCAAGGTTACTTTTAAACCTGATACCACTATTTTTACCGACACAATCGAATTTAGTTATGACACCATTCGTGATCGAATGAGACAAGTTGCCTATTTAAATCGAGGCATTCGCATGAATGTTTCTGATTTGCGCGTTACTCCCGCTATTCAAAATACCTTCTGCTACAAAGGTGGAATTAAAGAATATGTCCTTTTCATTAACAATCACAAAGTCAAATTGTTTGATGAAGTTATATATTGCGAAGGAAGTGTTGCGGTCACTTTACCAAGCGGACACACTGCCCACACCTATGTCGAAGTCGCAATGCAATATGATGATGGTTACGCTTCAAATGTCTATTCATTCTGTAATAACGTTCATACTCACGAAGGTGGTATGCATGAAACTGGATTTAGAGATGCGCTGAGAAGAGTTATCAACAATTACGCTCACGATTATAAATTTCTCAAAGATGGAGAAGACGATCTCACATACGAAGACATCGTTGAAGGATTAACAGCGGTTATTTCTGTTAAACACCCTGATCCTCAGTTCGAAGGCCAAACCAAAACCAAACTTGGTAACTCTGAAGTTCGAAAAATTGTCTCTCAGGTTGTTGGAGAACAACTAAACAGATTCTTGCTCGAGAATCCGAGATTAGCCCGAACAATTTCTGAAAAGATTGTCATGGCCGCTAACGCTCGTATGGCGGCTAGAAAAGCCCGTGAAGAAATTCGTCGTAAAGGTGCTTTGGAATTGACTACTCTTCCTGGTAAATTAGCCGACTGTTCAAGCAAAGACCCAACAAAATGCGAACTCTATATCGTTGAGGGTAATTCCGCCGGTGGTTCCGCCAAAAACGGAAGAAACCGTGAAACCCAAGCCATTCTTCCACTTCGTGGTAAAATTTTAAATGTCGAAAAAGCTCAAGCCAAACGTATTTTTGCTAACGCTGAAATTGGAAACATGATTACCGCCATCGGAGGAGGAATTGATCCAGAGTTTGATGTTACTAAAGTTCGCTATCACAAAGTCGTTATTATGACCGATGCTGATGTTGATGGAAGTCACATTAGAATTCTATTACTCACCTTCTTCTATCGCTTCATGAGACCTTTGATTGAAAATGGTTATATTTACATCGCTCAGCCACCTCTTTACAAAGTTGAGTATCACGGAAAGCAATACTATGCTTACAACGATGAACAACTCGAGGTTCTCAAAAAGACACTTAATTTAAAGCCTGGATATCCTTTCCAACGTTATAAAGGTCTTGGTGAAATGGATGCAATTCAATTATGGGATACCACCATGGACCCATCCTCTCGTAAAATGCTTCGCGTCACATTGGATGATGCAATTAAAGCCGAACAAGTCTTTACTGATTTGATGGGTGATGACGTTACTCCTCGTAAGGAATTTATTCATCAAAATGCCAAATTCGTGAAGAATCTTGATATTTAGAAAAGGAGTAATTAGTTATGTTATTTGAAGACAAAATTGAGTTAGAAGAAAAAGCCGAACAATCAGAAAATTCTGAAGAAAAAGCTCTTTCTGCTGATGAAATTGAAAAAATCGAAGAGGGAATCGTCCCCGGACTAACTGATGTTGGTACCGCTGAACTAGTTCAAACTTCTTTCTTGGATTATGCGATGAGTGTTATTGTCGCTCGCGCTCTTCCTGATGTTCGCGATGGTATGAAACCTGTCCATCGCCGTATCGTCTATTCATTAGATGAAACTGGTACAACACCTGATAAACCATTCAAAAAATGTGCTCGTATCGTTGGTGATGTCATGGGAAAATATCACCCTCACGGCGACTCAGCAATTTATGGAGCCCTCGTTAGATTGGCCCAACCATTCTCAATGAGATATATGCTTGTCGAGGGACATGGTAACTTCGGATCAATCGATGGTGATGAACCCGCTGCTTATCGATACACTGAAGCTCGAATGGCTAAACTTGCCCTAGAAATGGTTAGAGATATTAACTCTGACACAGTTGATTTTATGGACAATTATGATGGCGTTGACCAAGAACCAACGGTTTTGCCATCACGTTTCCCTAATTTATTAGTTAATGGTTCTTCTGGAATCGCTGTTGGTATGGCCACAAACATGCCTCCACACAACTTAAGCGAAGTAATTGATGGAGTTATTGCTTTAGCTCATAACCCAAACATCACTGTTGAAGAATTAATGGAACACATCAAAGGTCCAGACTTTCCAACAGGCGCTACCATCCTTGGAAGAGGTGGCATTAGAGATGCATACGAAACCGGAACAGGCAGCATAGCTGTTCGCTCAAAATGTTATATCGAAGATCGAGGCGATCGCGGTTTAAAACAAATCATCGTTACCGAAATTCCTTATGGTGTTAATAAAGCTTTGATGATTGAAAATATCGCCAATCTTGCTAGAGATAAAGTTATTGATGGCATCACCGATATTCGCGATGAATCAAATAAAGATGGTATCCGTGTGGTAATAGAAGTCAGACGTGACATCATTCCTGAAGTCTTACTCAATCAACTATTCAAGATGACTCAACTTCAATCAAGTTACGGAATTATTAATCTCTGTTTAGTAGATAACGCTCCAAAAATTTGTTCTTTGAAAGAGTTGCTAACGCAGTATTTAAATTTCCAAGTTGATGTTATCAAACGCCGCACCAACTTCTTGCTGGCAAAAGATGAAGCTCGCGATCATATCGTGATAGGTTTAATCAAGTGTCATGATAATATTGATGAAATTGTTGATTTAATCAAAGCGAGCGACACTCCCGAAGAAGCGAGCGACAAACTCAAAGATAAATTTGGGTTTAGCGATCCACAAGTTCAAGCTATTTTAGGCATGAATTTACGTCGTTTAACAGGTATTGAGACTGAAAAACTTCAAGCTGAAAGAGAACAGCTAGAATTAAACATTAAAGAGTACAATCGCGTTCTTTCTTCAAGAGACAACCAAATCGAAGTTGTTCTAAAAGAATTAAAAGAAATCGAAGAAAAATTCGGCGATGAACGTCGAACTGAAATTTCCAACCAAGCTGCAAGTATTGATGATGAAGATTTAATCCCCGAAGAACAGATCGTCATCACTCTCTCTCGTGGCGGATATGTCAAACGACTCACAGCCGATTCCTTCAAGGCACAAAACCGTGGCGGAAGAGGAGTGCGTGGAACGGCATTAAACGAAAACGATGTTGTTGAACTGATGGTCTACACCAGAACTCACACCGATTTATTGTTCTTTACCTCATTAGGTAAAGTGTATCGTGTCAGAGGATATCAAATTCCTGAATATCAAAAGACCGGCAAAGGTATCCCTGTTATTAACATTATAAATGTTGAAAAAGGAGAAGTTGTCAAAGCCATCATCGCTTGCGATCAATATCGCGACGATCGCTATTTGATGTTCTTTACGGAACAAGGTTTGATTAAAAAGACTCCGATTAAAGAATATGAATCAATTCGCCAAAATGGCAAAATAGCTATCGGATTAAGAGAAGATGATATGCTCCTAAGTGTGCGTGAAATCGAAGAGAATTCCATTGTTGGAATCGCTGCTTCAAACGGAAAAATGGTCAACTTCTATGCCGGAGAAACTCGCCCCATGGGACGAAGCGCATCTGGTGTTAAAGGAATTGACTTAAGCGAGGGTGAAAAAGTCGTTGGAGTGACTACCGAACTTGGTGGTAATAAAATTCTTGTTCTAACCGATAAAGGTTTTGGAAAAATGACCGATGTCAAAGATGAAGAAGGCAATCAAGTCTATCGTTTGACCAAACGTGGCGCTAAAGGTGTTTCAACCTTAAAACTAACCGACAAAATCGGCAAGTTGGTTGCCGTTCGCGCTGTTAATGGAGATGAAGACCTGATGGTTATTACCAATGCTGGTATTGTTATTCGTACTCACCTTGATCAAATTCGTACTATTGGTAGAAATACTCAAGGTGTAAAAATTATGAACCTTGAAGGACGTCAAAAAGTTGTTTCTATTGCCATTGTCACTCGTGAAGACGACGTTGAAGATTGTGGCTGCGATGACGAACCAGAAATCGAAGAAAATAGCGAGAATCAATCCGAAGAATAAAGTATGAAAGTTTTTGTCCCTTTTCAATTAAGTAAAAAAGCCCCTAACTTTGAAGCTGTTCGTTTGTGGAAAAATATTAGAGGTGCTTTAGAATTAAGCGATATCAAATATGTCACAAACATTGCTGATTCATTTGATGTCGCCCACTATGTCTATATTGAACCGGACAACAAGGTTACTGATGTTCTGGAAAGAGGCGTCTTTACCATCTGCTCAGCACTATGTTGCGAAGATGATCCGAACGCTTCTTTCATCGATTACCACAGCAAAGATGGAATAAGAATTAACTCCTTAAAACCAAAGGCGTTAAAATTCTTGAATAAAATGAATCTAGTTTTAGCTCCTACTCAAAGCGCAAAAGATTTTCTTTTAGAAAATGGAGTTACTTCCCCAATTGAAATTTTATTGCCAGGAGTCAACCTTTCGCGATTTGATTTCTCAAGGGATGATGAAAAGGATTTATTCTTTCGATATTTTGGCGAAGAAAGAGACAAAAAACTTGTCGTTGCCATGGGAGAATATACCAACAACATGGACGGTATTAATGCTTTTATCAACGCGGCGAAAAAGTGCCCAGAAGCCATATTTTATTATATCGGTTGTGAGGATGCTGCTTTCAAATTTGGAATAAAATTAAAAAGAATGATTAAGCAAGCTCCCAAAAACGTTAGATTTAAGAGCACAGTGCCAGAAGACATCTATCGAAGCGCCTTATTAAATGCTGATATATTCATGTTTCCTGGGTATCGAACAGCTGGAATCATCAGTATTGAAGAAGCTATGGCGGCAAAATGTCAGCTCGTCGTTCGCAAACAGGCTGTTTGTGATAAGATGCTAATCGACGAAGATACTGCTTATATTGCCGAATATTCGGAAACGTTAACTGATATAGTTAAAAGCTTTTTAGAAGGAAAATTACAACCTACTACCGAGAAAGCTTATCAAGAGATTTCCCTTCACAATCTAGAAAATTTTGGGAAAAAACTCACGTCAATTTATCAGAAAAAATTATATGATATTGATCTTAGGAGGAACTGATCATGTTAGATATTAATTTAATTCGTGAAAATCCTGAGAAAGTAAAAGATGCACTCAAGAAAAAAATGTGGGACGCTGACTTTACTCAGTTGCTTGAATGGGATGCTCAAAAGAAAAACATCATTCATTTAGTTGAAGACAATAAAGCGGAAATCAATCGATTGTCCGCCAGTGTTCCTGCGGCCAAAAAAGCCGGTGAAGACATTAGCTTAATATTCGCAAAAGCAAAGGAAATCGCCACTAAAAACTTAGAAAAAGAAAACGAATTAAAGGAATTAGAAAACAAAATCTTTGACTTCATGTCTGCTCTTCCAAACATTCCTGATGATGATTTAGTGGGTGGTGGAAAAGAAAACAACCGAGTTATTCATGTTTCTGGAGAAAAGCCGAAATTCACATTTAAAATTAAAGATCATGTTGAATTAGCCACTTCTCTTGGACTTGTTGATTACGATCGAGCTAGCAAGATTTCTGGACGGGGTACATGGATTTATACTAATCTAGGCGCACAGTTAGAATGGGCGCTTATAAACTTCTTTATTTCTGAGCATTTGAAAGACGGCTATGAATTTATACTACTTCCACATTTATTAAATGAACAATCTGGATTCGTCGCTGGACAATTCCCAAAATTCCGTGAGGATGTGTTTTGGCTAGATGGAGTGGAACCAAAGAAATTTTTACTGCCAACCGCTGAAACTGGGCTTGTCAATCTCCATCGCGATGAAATTCTCAAAGAAGAAGATTTGCCAAAGAAATATTTCGGTTATACTCCCTGCTATCGTAGAGAAGCCGGATCCTATCGCACCGAAGAAAGAGGAATGATTCGTGGTTATCAATTCAACAAAGTTGAAATGGTTCAGTACACCAAACCCGAAGATAGTGACAAGGCATTTGAAGAATTAGTAAATAAAGCAATGTCTCTTGTCAGTAAATTAGGTCTCCATTTCCATGTCAGCAAACTAGCCGCTGGGGATATTTCCCATTCGATGGCCCGTACCTATGACATTGAAGTTTACATTCCAAGCATTGATATCTACAAAGAAGTCTCCTCAGCTTCTAACGCTCGAGATTATCAAGCTCGTCGAGGCATGATGCGCTATCGTGATAAGCAAACGAATAAGACCAAATATGTTCATACTTTAAATGCTTCTGGGCTGGCAACTTCTCGTATTTTCCCCGCTCTTCTTGAACAATTTCAACAGGCTGATGGGTCGGTCAAAATTCCGGAAGTTCTCCAACCATTCATGGGTGGATTAAAAGTTTTGAAACCAATTAAATAAATTACAAAACATTAAAAGAGACTGCTCATGAACTAGTCAACAAAAAGTAGACAGTTTATAAAAGCACCTCAATACCCCATGTCGATTCGATATTGATATGGGGTTTTATATTTA
>JAEZUH010000020.1 GCA_023443485.1 Bacillota bacterium
CCTTCATTTCGATTATTTTCATATTGAGTAACACTATATTGGAGGTTCCATTCAAGCATGTCGGATAGTTTACCCATGGTATTGTTACCAGTAGAATCATTAGTTAAATCAACTAGACTTAAAGAGCTGCTTGCAACAACACAGTAGAAAGTAATTCGAGCGGCCTCGCCACGAGATATCTCATCGTAGCCGGCGGTATATGGATCCCAACCAGCACTGCTCGAGCTCATTCCTTCAACAAAGAATGAATTACCTCGACTGCTATTTTCCGCAGAGATGGTTGGTCTAGGCATGTGAATATCGGCTTCAACTAGATTGCCTCCACGGGAGTCGGGCCACACGTGTTCTTTATTATAACTAGTCATTGGGGTCTTGGTGTAGAAGCTGACCAATTCAGCTCCATAAACTTGACCTTTACTATCAGTATATTTTGTTCCATTAGGATTGTAGTCAGTGTAAACATATGGGCTGGTTGAAGCCGATGTCCCCATCGAGCTATATCCCATCGTTTTTTGTCGCTTGGATGAGTTGAGCGATCGCAAGGCTGATAGAAGGGTCGTTCCTTCACTAGATTCGCTTATTCCATTATAGTAAGTCGCGCCATCACCATTCGTGTATGTCGTGCTTGGTGTATAATAAGCATCAGCTTGTTGAGAGATGTTTTTTGCTGTGATAATTATTCCCGCAGACAATGTTGAAAACGCTAAAAAGCAAGCTCCAATAAAAAAGCTTGCAGAACGAAATTTTAATGAACTCATACCGATTTCTCCAGTTTAATTAAGAGTAAAAATTATTATCGATTTAATAACAAATACAAGAATAATTATACCTTCAAGGAGAAAAAGTTAAAGGATTAGTTAACTAAATTTTGAAGAAAAAATAATAAAAATAAAAATGAGGTTTAGAGCAAAGGAGAAAAAAGTTTTAAGATTGAACTCATCAACCGCAAAAAAACATTGAACTTAAAGTTAGATTTGGTCACTACTTCTGATTTGTTCAACATGGATAAAAAATCATTCGAAATATCTTTTATGCATTTGGTTTTATAAAGAAGGATTCCATCTTCATAATGGTGCACCAAACTTCTAAAATCGAGGTTGATTGTCCCAACAAGAGCGAGTTGATCATCAATAAGAATGCATTTGGCGTGATTGAATCCGGGTTTGTAATAGTAGATTTTTACTCCTGCTTCAATCAAGGGCTTGAAATTTGATTTGCTCATCATATAAATTATCTTTTTATCTGGGATACCAGGGATGATGATTCGCACATCGAGTCCTTTCAAGGCCGCTGCTCTGATTGATTCTAAAAGAAGGTAGGAAGGTATTAAATAAGGAGTTGAAATATATACCTGCTTCTTTGCTCCATTAATCATGCTCGCGATAATGTTTTCAGCGATGTTTTCAGCATAGAAAGGACGCGGTCCATCACTGAAGGGAAAGATGAAACCATCCTCAATGAAATCGGGATAGCCACCTTTCAAATATTTACTGTAATTGGTAATCGTTTTGGAAGCTATATCATATATTGAAAGAAACATGGCGATGAAGTTTTTAACCGCTTTGCCGGAAATTCTCACTCCAGTATCTTTCCAATAACCATATGGGGCTTTGATGTTTGCGTACTCATCAGAAAGATTAATTCCTCCTGTATAAGCGTAACGATGATCGATAATGCAAATTTTTCGATGATCACGGTTGTTATAAATACCCGACACTAAGGGACGGAACGGATTGAATTTATGGCATTTAATTCCTTCCTTACGAAGGGTCTTGTAATAACCATTTCTTAAGTTAAAAGTCGAGCCAAGGTCATCGTAAATCAAGCGAACCTCGACACCCTGTTTTACTTTTTGTTTCAAAATTTCGTGGATTCTATTCCAAATGATGCCTTTCCCAATAATGAAATACTCCATAAAAATAAAGTTTTCCGCCTTTTCAAGTTGGATGAATAAATCATCAAAGAATGATTGTCCATCCGGGAAGAAGATAACATCATTGTTCTTAGTGCCACGATACGGCAACAAATTATCGATATAATCGCCAATGGTTGAAAAGTCTTCCATCGATTGATTATTCGATGCTTGTTGACCGAGAACTTCTTTAATTCCTTGATGCACTTTTCGAGTTAGTTTTATTTCTTTTGGTCGGGTATAGTGATTGGCAAATAGAAGATAAACGATAACTCCAAATATAGGAAAGAGAAGAATGATAATCAACCAAGGAGCTTTGAATTCAGGATTCTCTTTTTTATTTATAATAACGATGGCTAAGAGAATAGCGAGAATTTGAAATGCCAACTGAAGTTGCCACCAAAGATCCGCGAAATAATATACAAAGAAAATAACGGGCAGAACCTGTAAGACAATGGCGAGAAAAACAAGTGCCGCTTTCGAAAATATTTTTTTGAAAATTTTCATGTTCTAATTATATCAATAATTTAGAAAATCAAAAAACCAAAATAGTTACAATAACTAGTGTTTCCAATATTGATTTTCTTCACTTAATGAATTTCTAAGGTGCGAATTAATCTCTTGCTTGTCATAGAAAACAGAGAGAATCTCTCCTGAAATTGAGATGGCAATTTCTTCTGGTGTATTGCCCCCGATGTCTAAACCAATTGGTGAATAAAAATTTTCTAAATTCAAATTTTCGCCAAAGCGTTTATAGGCTTCATTCATATATTCGCCAATTTTTCTCTTGCTACAAAGCATTCCGAAATATTTTGGCTTGATGTTTTTTTCAATAATGGCGTTTAAAACATGATAATCATTAGTATGGCTAGGTGTCGCTACGACGATATATCGATTGTCTGGGAGACCATTAGCATTGATATAATCAACAAACCCCTGGCATACTTTCACATCCGCGCTATCATCCAAAGCATCGATAACAGACTGTCTTTCATCAATGATCGTCGTATGAAATCCCAGTGGTTTTAGAACTTTTGCAAGAGCGGCTCCACAATGACCCGCACCAAAAATATAGACATATTGTTTTGGGCCCACAAACTCATAAAACAAGGTCACTTTTCCTCCACAAGCCATCGGGAGGACGACTTCCTTATCATCAACAAAGACATCGCGACCACAAAGGGCATATTTCTCACTTAAGGATTTTCTTAACTTAATGATTTCTTGACATTTCTCACGGGCAAAAAACTCAATCGCCCCACCACCAACTGTTCCAAAAGCTTCATTGTCTTGGGTGACGAGCATCTTTTTTCCAATGTCGGCCGGCCCCATTCCATCTTTTTCAGTGACAGTCACTAAAACTAAATCTTTGCCTTGCTTGCGATATGCATTAATTTTCTCGTAAATATCAAACATAACAATTCTCCTAAAAATCACATTTATTTTAAAGCATAAGTATAAGACAAACACCTAGAAAATTTTTTGTGTGCGTCCGCGTCGTTCAAGGTTAACGACAGCGCGCGCGAGGCTTATTTTTGTGCTTGAAATCGCTCAAAAAAAATGGAAAATTAGATAGCACAAGGAGATTTATTATGAAATCATTATTTAACATCAAAAACCAAAAATTGAAGATGCTATTAACCGTTCTATTATTTGGTGGGGTGTGGGGTTTAGTTGAAGCCACTCTCGGAACAGTTCTACACCTTCCGTTTGCCGAGACAATTGGTGTTTTCGGATCAAGTACCGCCGTTATGTTACCGATAGCGTTCTATTTAATGGGGTTATGCTATAAGAAAACCAACACCCTAAGAGCGGTTGCTTATATGGGTATAATTGCTGGGGTCATCAAATTATCAACATTTATTGTTATGGGCTTCACACAAAAAGTCTATATGCCTTCTATGTATATCGTTCTTGAATCATTGGCGATGATTGGAGCGCTTGCTATTACTCGCCCAACCAAAGTTTTGTCACCCAAAAGTTTCTTAACTGTCGCTATTGCCAGCACCTCCTATTTGCTAGTGTATTTAGTAGTCAGACAAATTCAGGGATCCCCCATTTTCACTGATTACAATACTTGGGTCGCAAAAGGCGAATTCTATTTATTTACAGCTAATGGAGTAATGCTCTTATATGTTGGCGTTTCAGGCGCAATCGCTTATGGCATAAGCAAACTTATCGAAGCAAGAAATTGGAAATTCAACAAAGAATTAGGCAACAAAATACTTTATAACCCAATTACTGTCTCCGGAGTTGTCGCTGTAAGTTTCGTTGCAACAGTGTTGTTAGCTCTTGTTTAAAGATAATAAGAAATTGATGAAAAAAGCGAGAAATCGCTTTTTTTATTCATAAAGGTAGAAATTAAGACGATTTACCGATAAAGTAAATTGTCTATGAATAAAACAATAATTAAGCAAAGTGAATTAATGCCAAAACCAGGAAAGAAAGCAATTAGTGTTTTTCTTTTTTCCTTGACTGCAATTTTTGCTTTCGCTATTTTTGCATGCAATTCTATCAAGCCTGTCCCAGTGACAGGAATAAATATCACTGATGAGGAGAAGACAATTTTAGTTGGTGAGACTATTTCTTTAACTTATGAATTATTGCCCACAAACGCCACCAATAAGCAAATCACATGGACAAGCGACGATGAAACAGTAGCAACAGTTGATAATTATGGAGGAGTAACTGGCGAGGCTCTTGGTGAGACTACGATAACTATCACAACAACAGAAGGCCAATTTTCTGATACCTGTACTATCTATGTTGTTGAAGACTCAATCAGAG
>JAEZUH010000100.1 GCA_023443485.1 Bacillota bacterium
ACACCCATTCGTCAGTGGTGCGATTCATCGCTCGAATCACCCCATTCATCGCATAGGTATTTTTTTCTATCTCAATCATATGGAGTTTTTCAATTAGTTCAGGAGTGAGAACAAAGTTAAACTTTAAAAGAATATATCCTTTTGGTTTGATAATTCTTAACATTTCTTTAATCACAACATCGCTAAGACTTGTGGGAATGACATCAAGAAAGTTCGAACAGACAATGCCGTCATAGCTTTGTGAGGGAATATCTTTTAGATAGTTTTCATCCCCTTGTTCAAAGTTAATATTCTTAATTTCCGATAATTTGACTATGTCATTGCCTTTTTCAATCGCGCTTAGTGAAGCATCAACTCCTAAACAAGATTTGACTTTTTCTCCGATTAAAGCAATTTCCATTAGGCATAAGCCTTCTCCACAACCAATATCAATAATATCTTCACAGTGATCGCCGATAAACTTCAAACATTCATCCAAAGCCGTGTCGATGGTGATGTCACTCTTTTTAATTATGAAAGTGGGATACTGCTTAAAATAGTCATCCCAGAATTTGATTGATTGTTGCTTAACTTCTTTAATATCCATAGCATTACCCTTAGTTAATATATATTAAGATACGCTTTATCTCGATCAATGCAAGACTCTACTAGAAAAATTGAGTTTATCTTTATATCTCGATATATAATTAAAACAGAGGATGCATTTATGAAAACAATTGAAGCCATCTTAACTCGCAAGAGCGTAAGAGAATATAGTGATAAACCAATCGAAGAAGAGGTTTTACAAACCATTCTAAAAGCTGGCCAAGCTGGACCAAGCGCGAGAAATCGTAGAGATTGGCATTTCCTAGTTGTCCAAGACCCTGCCACTCTTAAGAAGATGGCGGAAGCACACGGTCTGATTGTTTCGATGCCTTTAATGAGATCCAAGATGGCGATTGTCGTATTAGGTGATAAGAGTGTATCCTCGGGTGACTTCTGGCAAGTTGATTGTTCCATCGCCGCTCAAAATATGATTCTCGCCTCTCATGAACTAGGTATTGGCTCCTGCTGGATTGGGACTTTCCCAGTCGAATCAAGAATAAAAATTCATAAAGATGTATTAAATCTTCCTGAACATGTTGTTCCTCATTCAATCATTGCTTTTGGCTATCCGAAGGATGGCAGTAACTTCTATAACATAAAAGAAGGTAAACCCATCTTAGAAGAAGGCAAGATTCATCGTGAGAAGTGGTAGAATAAAATCATTAAGGTCTAAATAACATGAGAATTACACGAACATTTTTAGCATTAATCGCGTTGTTTTTTATTTCTTCTTGCTCAAACAACGGAGATAACACTGATGAACTTCCTCTTCCCAGCTCTATATCAATAATCGCTTATGATTATCACATGGAAAATACATTTACTAACTTAGTGAAGAATATTAATTATCGTTTAAGTGTCAAATCCAGTGATTCAGGCATGAAATATGCGGACATTGATTTTACTTATGACGCTACTTATTTTGAGTTAACGCCTATGCATCCATATAAAAGTGCAGATACAAATAAAGAATATTATTTTATTTTAACCGCCAAGCAAGATGCAGGCTCGGCTTTATTATCTCTTGCTTATAGAGAAGTGAGTGCTGACGAGACATACTTCTTTTCTGACACTTCGATTGAAAGTAGTTTGTTGTCTTTCACAAATGGGTTACGAAGTCAAAATACCAATCAAGTATTCTATTTTGCTGATTATGAAACATATGCCTCCTTCGATAGTGAAAATAGCATTGGAAAACTATCGACTTATAACGAGACGTATTTCCAAAACCATGATTTAGCTATTGCTAATATTTCTTATAGTTCTTCGACATTGAACATTAACTATCATGGAGCGTTCATCCAGGAAGAGATACTCAATATCGCTTTTGATTTTGAAGAAGATGAAGAAGTGCTTTTTGATAGTAAGTCCAAAGCCTATTTCGTTCAACTTGAAAAAATCACTGGAGTTACTGATGCATCGCTCTTTAAATCCGCTCAGTTTTTTGATTAATTTGGAAAGCAAACATTTTATGTTAAAAACTGAATTTTTCCATATCTTAAACAAACAAAAGCACCAAGCAGGTGCTTTTCATTATGGTTCTGAAAATGTTATTTTTTTGATCGTTTAATTAACACGATTTGGACAATCTCATAGATTATATCCGCCGCAAAGATTGCAACTGGTATCAAGAATAATAGCGAACTGCCAATAACGCCAAAATAGATGAAATATAAAATGCATAAGCATAAGACAACTAAGTAAGGAATTCTCATTTTATCTCCAAAAACGAGCCGAGCGAGAATTAACGACAACACCGCTAATGGCAAAACGAATATTAGAACTATGAAGACATAGGTCAAATGAGATGGGTTGGTAAAATTAAGGGAATTAGATACTGGACTCACCCACAAACTATCCGACTTAAGAATGGGCAGGAAGAGAAAAGAAATTGCTAATAACACTAGTAATGACCTAATAAAAACGACAACCTTCTTATTCATAAATATCTCCTAGTGGTGTTTGTGCTTATTAAGAAACAGTCACAAGCAACATATTAATTATACATCCGAATTTTTTTATAAAGCGTCTTCGCTAAAGTCTTCGATAAACTTAGCGACTAGTCTTTCTTGCCAGTCACCAATTTCACCTAAGCGACCGATGAAGAAACGCAAGACTTTAGGTTCTTCAACGAACTTCAATCCACCGATTAAATCGCGGTTCTTATATAACCAAGCGATACGATCAGTTAAGAAAGTAATATGCGAGAGAGTAAACACGCGTCGTGGCAAAGCAAGGCGAACTAATTCAACCGAAGCAATATGTTCACTTCCATCTGGGTTTCTCGCTTCCGAGATTGTGCCTCTTTCCATGCCTCTAGTTCCACTGATGATGTAGATAGCGGTGGCTAATACTCCGGCGGGGTATTCTTCATCTTTAATATGGGGCAAGAATTCTCTAGCGTTGATATGTAATCCCAATCCTCCCGCTGGAGTGATAATGGGTATCCCTTCTTTTTTCATCATCGTGGCGAATTCACCAATGAATTCTGGACCTTGAGATATCATATCGATATCAAGGGTTTCCATAATACCGACTGACATGGCTTCCATTTCCCTAACCGACATGCCACCATAGGTGAGGAATCCTTCATATAGTGGAACAAGGGCTTTCATATCATCAAAGAATTTCTTCTCTGAAATGGCAAATCCACCGCCTCTAGCGCAGCCTAATTTACGGGCTGAGAAGTAGATGATATCGGCGCACTTGGCGATTTCCCTAACGATTGTTAAGGTATCAGCATTTTTATATTCTTTTTCTCTCACTTTGATGAAGTAAAGGTTATCAGCTAATAAGGAAGCATCAATAACGACAAGAATGCCTTCTTTTTTGGCAAAAGCATGAACTTCTTTAATACTTTTCATTGATATAGGTTGACCACCAATCAAGTTAGTGCCTAATTCAATGCGAATAAAAGGAACATGCTCTCTTCCGACTTTTGCGACAATGGCTTTTAATTTAGCCATGTCCATAT
>JAEZUH010000002.1 GCA_023443485.1 Bacillota bacterium
AGAGTATAAGCGATTCCCGAAGATAACAGGAGATAAAAACCAGTTTGTCCCAAAGCATTCCAAAGTGGTACGAATGCCACCATAATGCACCAACCAGCCACAATATAACAAGTCATGCTCAACCAGCCGAATTTTTTTAAATTAATGGAATTGAAAATCGTTCCGATAATGCAGAAAATCCACACGAAAGCAAAGATCAGAAAAGCTACTGTCGAGGTTCCCCAGCCAAACACATTCATCGGTCTTAAGGCGACGATAGTGAAAGGAGTGTAACTACCAGCAACAAGGAGGAAAATCATGTTGTGATCCATAATGCGCAAAACTTTTTTTCCTTTATTGCGAGCCAGCGAGTGATATAGGCATGACATCGTAAATAAAATAATCAAAGATATCCCATAAACTAATACGGCCCCTAATCGCCAGGGGTCATTCATCGGAACAACCTTAATTAGACATAGAATTAAACCAATAATACTTAAAAGAGCACCGACTCCATGTGATATTGAGGAGATCAATTCTTCCCTTAATGAGTAGTGTGGTAACTTCAAATCTTTTAATTTCATGCCCATATATTAAGGCATTAAAAAGTATTTGTTTCTCTATTGTTAAAAAGAAAAATTCTACTCCTCTATTTCGAAAAGTAGAATAGTATTCTATTTAGATAGAATCACTTTATTTTGATTCTTCTTACTGGACGATATAAAAGAATTAATGAGTTAATAACCATTAAAACAGTGAGGCCTGTATCCGCTAAAACAGCGACAAACATCGGCAGGCTAACACCAAGCATGACAAGCACCATCACTGTAATCTTCACAAATAAGGAAAAGACGATATTAAATATGGCGGTATTTCTCGCCATCTTGGCAATCTTGTAAACGTCGTATACCTTGGCCGGATCATCATTCATGATGACTATATCCGCGCTTTCGACAGATGTGTCACTGCCAATTCCGCCCATCGCGATACCGATATCACTTCTTTTTATGGAAGGAGCGTCATTAATGCCATCTCCTATAAAAGCGACACCTTTTTGATGTTCCATTTCGATCTCAAGAACTTTGGTTTTTCCTTCTGGGGAAAGTTCGCTGACATAGCGATCAATGCCGAGGGTTTGACATAAGCTCTTAGCGTTTTCTTCTTTATCGCCAGTTAATAAGAGAATTTCAATATTTTCCTTATGGAGTAAGTCCACCATTGGTTGAGCGTCTTCTTTGAGTTCATCAGCTAGAAGAACATATCCAAGATATTCGCCGTTCTTAGCGACGAAAACCGGAGTGCCGATTTCTACGACGTCGGGAGTTTCAATTCCATGATTAGCAAAATATAATTTCGAACCTGCAATTATGTTATTTTTTCGATAGGTTGTTTCAGTTCCTAAGCCAGAAATTTCTTTATAATCCTTTTGTTCTGCCGCTAATTTGCGAAAATTATGTCCGTGGCAAATGGCTTTTCCTATTGGATGAGTAGACAAACATTCCGCAGCATATAAGGATTCCATAAGCTGACTTTCTTTAATTCCAGTGGCTGGCACAATTGTTTGAATCGAGAACGATCCATGAGTTAATGTTCCGGTTTTATCAGTGACCAAAAGACGCATCTTAACTAAGTCATCAAATCGGTCTGTTCCTTTTACAACAATGCCGTGTTTGCTAGAAAGCCCAATAGCAGAAAAATAGGCTAGTGGCACGCTGATGACAATGGCGCATGGGCAAGCAATAACCAATATTTCGAGGCCCTCGTAAGTGACATTTTGCCATTGTCTGGTCACTAATCCAGCAATCAAAATGTACATTAAAGAAATAAATACAATTAATGGAGTATACCAACGAGCAAACTTCGTGATAAATTTGGCGGCTTTGGTTTTTCTTTCCCCACTTGTGGAGATTAAATTCATGATTTTAGCGACAGTCGAATCAACATAGACTTTTTCCACCACCATGGTCAGCGTTCCACTTTTAAGAATGCATCCGCTTAAAGCTTGCTGTCCTTTTTTAACGGGAACAGGAATGTATTCACCAGTGAGAGAGGAGAAATCGAGATAAGCTTCTCCTTCAATAATACGGCCGTCAACAGGAATTGATTCGCCAACTTTAATGAGAATAGTATCTCCAATTTTAAGATCTTCAGGTTTTACCTGATTGATTTCATCTCCCTCAATTTTGTTGGCGTATTCTGCTCTTAAATTAATCGCCGACATCACAGCAAAACGGCTCTTTTTTGTCGCAATCGCTTCTACTACTCGACCAATTTGGAATAAGCCAACAACTATAATAGCTTCAACATGCTCTTCGTGAAGGAAAAAAGGAATCGGCTCTCCGTGTGGTTCGTACTCTAAAGAAGCGAGAATAAAAGCCCCAAAAGCCGCAATCACAATTAATAAATATTCATCGACCGGGTTTTGTTTATGAAAGATTTTATAAATGGGTTTATAGATAATGTCATAAGAGAGGACAAGGACAGCAGATAAGTAAAGACCGAATCTCCACCAATATAGATTATTGCTTGTGATGAAGAAACTACACAACGCTATCACTACTACTGCATAGATAACCCGCGCAATCATAATTAAAGTATGGCGATCAAAAAGTTTCAATTTTTGAGCTTTATAGTCGACATCCTTAATTTCTATTGGATCGCTCTCAACCTCTTTAATAATGTCGAGAAGTTCCTGCTTGGTTAATTCTTTATCTTCAAATGTTATATAAAGATGATTGCCTGCGAAATCGATACGTGCATAGACAATACCAGGATGCTTATTGAGATGAGCTTCTGTCTTTGTCGCGCAGTTCGCACAATCAAAACCAGAAATATCATAGACTTTTTTTATCATTTTTTGTCTTCCTCCACTACATGTTCCATCGCGACATGAATTAATTTTTGAATATGTCCATCTTTTAATCGATAATAAACTTTCAAGCCTTCTTTATTACTACTGACTAAATCTTGATCTTTTAAAACTCGGATTTGATGAGAAACCAAGGAAGGCGATGCACCAATTTCTCGAGCAATGTCACCCACACTCTTAGATGGCATGCATACAAGAGTCTGACATTTTCCACAGTGAGCACTCTCGCTACAGGAGCATTGGCTGACGTCCAAAAGAGTCATCATTATTTTGAGGCGAGTGCTGTCAGAAACGATGGAGAATAATTTTTGTATTTTGTTTAAAGTGTTTTTTTTCATAATTAAACAAAACAATTATATGAACCACCATTCATATAGTCAATAGAAAAATTAGCTATTTTAGGGTAAAAAATACCAATCAAAGAAGAAATAACTATTTAATGTTAGTTAATAAAATATTAAATATTGAGACTAGATTTTTTTGCCGATAAACATGAAGTGTTCACTCATATGATAATAGTCAGGGTTTTCACAAAGGCGATAAGCATATTCAATAAATTGCTCTCTTGCCGCTTTCGTGGTCTTAAGCATTTCAAATTCATTTGGAGCAAGGATGCTTTCTTGCCCGAAGAAGGTAACATATAACAATTCATCTTTAAAAAGACTAAATAAATCGAAAACATCCTTTTTAGTGGTGAAAAAAGCATAGGTAAAACCCTTGCCACCAAAGCTTTCATTTTTAAAGAAATGCTCGTAGAAAGGGATATCTTCTGTAAGAAAGACTAATCGAGGGTCGTTTTTCATAACAAAAATAAAACCACCAAAGATAGAAATGAAAGATGCAAATAAATGACCGCCTGGTTTTAAAACTCGAATAGCTTCCGAAACAGCCTTCTTTCGATCATCAAGGTTAAGAAGGTGATATAGGGGCCCCATCAAGAAAACTTGATCAAAGGAATTGTCTTGAAATCGGCTTAAATCACAAGCATCTCCTACTTCGTATTTCATTTTGACGTGATGATTTCTAGCCATCTTCTTTGCGAAAGCGACATTCTCTTTTGACAAGTCAAAAAGAGTAACTTGATGGCCTTTTTTGGCGTAGTGAATAGAATATCTTCCAGGTCCTCCTCCGATATCAAGAATAGAGTCTTCTGGTTTGATGTATCTATCCATCATTCTCGTAGTAATTCTAAATTCAAATGGATGGTCTTTTTTTAGTCGATCCCATTCTTTTCTAGGATTGATATCATAATGTTCAGCAATTTCTTTTTTAAACTCATCCATAATTTTAATTATTGTATCAGCAAATCAAGAAAAAGAGCAATGTTTGACAATTGCTCTTGTTAAATTTATTAAACTAAGTAATCGCGTTGATTATTTAATTACTTTTTTGCACCAGCTTTTTTCATGGCAATGAGGACATTTCATCCATCTCGTCCTACCAGAGTGAGGGGCCAAAAAAACTTGTGAGTAGGTGGGTATGAACCGATGACCACATTTTTGACATTCATAATACCCAGCTTTTTGTTCGATGAGTAAACAAAAGGCTACTGAGGGAATAAATACTAAAAATCCAAAAGCAAGAGATAATATTCCATACAAGTAATAGCCTTTTTCTATCAATAATCCAAAAGGTATAGTCGAGGCTAAGAACACTAAGGTAGCGAATGAACCAATGATAATTTCGGCATCCAATAATCTTTTGTCGCCGGCAATTTTCATCTCTTGTAATTCAATTAGTTTTTGTTCAGCTTTATTCACATAATCTTTGGAGTCGATATGCTCACCATTCAAGAGATCATTAATAGTAATAGATAGAGCGGCACATAGCATAGTCATAATAGAGACGTCCGGAAAACCATTCCCGCATTCCCATTTGGAAACGGTCTTAAAACTAATGTTTAATTGTTCTGCCAGTTGCTCTTGGGTGAGACCTTTAGCCTTCCGACAATCTTTGATAAAGCCACCTATTTTCTTTAAATCCATATTAGTTTTCCTTCTTTCGACATCATTCTACGATTGTTTGATAATTAATTACACCCACGAGTCGTAGAGTTAAAGATTTCTACGGAAAGAATAGTTCATAGAGGATTTATATATTATATTTTTAAGCATTTCTGCCGTGTTTTTATCTTTAATGGAGCACGCGACGGGAATCGAACCCGCATATTCAGCTTGGGAAGCTGACGTTCTACCACTGAACTACGCATGCATTGAAATAATTAAAGCACAAAGTGGGGCAAAGAAAAAGTCCCCAAAGGGACATTCTTTCATTCTGGTGGGTACTGAGGGGATCGAACCCCCGACCTTCTGTACGTCAAACAGATGCTCTCCCAGCTGAGCTAAATACCCAGGGTGGTGCCGACTATAGGAATTGAACCTACAACCTACTGATTACGATTCAGTTGCTCTACCAGGTTGAGCTAAGTCGGCAACTTAATCGCTTAAATATAATATGCAAATTGGAATGAACTTGCAACGATTTTTAAGCGAAAAAGATTATTTTTATCTCGCAACTTTTCTTTCTTTTATTTTGCGAATGATGAATAGTACTAACGCGACAATTTCATGGACCACGATTGGGGCAATGCTTAAACCAAGAACTAACATCCAATGATTGAAGTCCAATGCTGTTGTTTTAAAGAAGGTATTAACGCCAGGAATCATGACAACTGCGAATTGGAGAGCAAGTCCTAAACCAAATGCAAGCCATAGTAACCAGTTCTTGTTTTTGAAGTTATGCACTACTGACTTGCGAATTGAAGTCATACCAAACATGTGGAAGAGTTGGGAAATAGCTAAAACTGAAAAAGCTGATGTTTGCGCTAAACTGACAATCTCGGGATTATCGCTTTGCGGTGAGAGTTTGAATATAATATCACTCCAACTTGAAGCACCATCATCAATGATAGGAATCAAGAAGTAGGCGGCTAGAGTGACCGCCATAATCAGGAAACCATAGCCAAGCATCAAGGAGATACTGCCATGAGCAAAGAGAGATTCTTTTGGATTTCGAGGCTTATCATTCATGATTCCTTTTTCTTTCTCATCAGCCCCTAAAGCAACGGCTGGTAAAGAGTCGGTAACTAAGTTAACAAAGAGAATATGAGCAGATAATAATGGGACAGGAAGCATGGAAAGGTAAGGATCTCCGGAAAGAGAACCAATGAATGTAATCAAGACAATCGCGAACATGGTTAATACTTCGGCGATATTACTTCCAAGTAAGAAGACAACTGTCTTTTTAATGTTATTGTAAATGCTTCGTCCTTCTTCGACGGCCTTTTCAATCGTGGCAAAGTTATCATCAGTTAGAACCATGTCTGCGGCTCCTTTAGCGACATCAGTACCAGTAATGCCCATCGCAATGCCAATATCCGCACTCTTGAGTGATGGGGCGTCATTAACACCATCACCGGTCATCGCGGCGATATTGCCATTAGCCTTGATGGCCTTGACGATATTGACTTTATTTTCTGGTGAAACACGAGCAAAAATGCGCACAGTTTTCACCTTTTCTTTTAATTCTTCAAAGGTGAGTAAATCAATTTCATCCCCAGACATAGCTTGGGAATCATTCTCTGCAATGTGCAACTGTTTGGCAATTGCTAGGGCAGTTGTCTTGTGATCACCAGTAATCATAATTGTCGTGATGCCAGCTTTTTTAAAAATTTCAACGGCATCTTTCGCTTCTGGGCGAGGTGGATCAATCATTCCAACTAAGCCAACAAAGACAAGGTCTTCTTCATTTAAAGAGGATGATTTCTTATATGCTAAGCACAGTACTCGTAAGGCATCATGAGCCATTTCATCAGAGGCTTCGATAATATTTTTCACATCCGATTTAGTAATCGGTCGAGCCTTACCATCGATATAGATTTGGGTGGTTACTTTTAAGATAGAGTCCAAAGCACCTTTGGTGATGATGATATCATCATCTTTGTAACGATGTTTTGTTGACATCATCTTGCGAACAGAATCGAAAGGATATTCATCAATTCGAGGTGCTCTTTCTTCGAGAAGAGCCTTGCGGAGTTCATGACGATTAGCAAATTCGACTAGAGCGACTTCGGTGGGATCGCCGAAGACACCATTATCAGTCGAAGCGTTACTACAAAGAGATAATCCAGCCGAAAGGAGATGGAGTTCTTCGTTATCTAATTCTTCTTCTTGGACCATCTTTTCATTCATATATGCACGGACGACAGTCATTTTATTTTGCGTTAAGGTTCCAGTTTTATCGGAACACACAACCGAGACAGCACCCAATGTTTCGACTGAGTGGAGTTTACGAACGATTGTATTGGCTTTGGCCATGCGTTGAACGCCGAGGGCTAATACAATAGTGACAACCGCAGGTAATCCTTCTGGAATTGCTGCGACCGCTAAAGAAATAGCCAGCATAAAGTCATCGATCATGGTGACAATCCAATTATCGCCAGGATGGAAGAGGAGCCCAATCATTTGAACGCCAAAAATTACGACAACAATAATTATTGTTAAAATACCAAGGAGTTTAGAAATACCAGCAAGTTTCTTTTGCAATGGAGTGACTTCGTTTTCATCTTCGGAAAGCATTTTGGCAATCTTACCGGTTTCGGTATTCATGCCAGTGGAAACGACTATGCCTTCTCCACGACCGTAGACGACAGGGGTCGACATATAGGCAGCGTTGATTCGATCGCCCACTCCAACCTCTTCGGTGAAGACAAATAGGGCGTTCTTCTCAACAGGCAATGATTCACCAGTTAAAGATGATTCATCAGTTTTTAAATTGATTGATTGAATTAATCGTAAATCAGCGGGGATGGTTCGACCTTCTTCTAAGATAACGATGTCTCCAGGGACCAATTCTTCAGCTCTGATTTCGCTAATTTTGCCATCTCTTCTGACTATGCATGTGGGAGATGACATTTTTTTCAAAGCTTCGAGAGATTTTTCCGCTTTCCCTTCTTGAACCGTTCCGATAGTTGCGTTTAATACGACAACCGCGAGAATGATAAGAGGATCAGAGATGATTTCAAGAACACTTGGCTTTTCAATAAAATCAGGGGAGAAGAAACTATATAAAGAAATAGCTAAGCTCAACAAAGCCGCCACTAGCAAAATATAGATCATCGGGTCATTGAATTGAGAGAAGAAGACAGCTAAAAGCGATTTCTTCTTTTTCTCAGCTAGGCGATTATAGCCATAAGTCACGAGGCGTTTGCTTGCCTCTTCGGATGATAATCCTTCGATTGGATCAACATTCAATTCTCGGGCAACTTCGTTTGCGCTTTTTGTTTCAAACATAAGCAATTACTCCTTACAAATAAAGTAGTATTCGTCTCGCTCATGAATCATGGTTAGCTCCCGGATATTTCTATCGTGTTGACGGTCACTAACAACGCTACTCCCGTTTACTGACTTTTATTATAAATAAAGTCAGAGAAAAAGAAAATAGCAAACAACTCGTTTGCTATTTTTAAGGTTAGTTTAATAATCTTACTTTCTATTAATGGATAGCGCTCCAAAGATAATGGCGGCGATATCCAAGGCAAGAGTCATGGAAAGAACTGAGAGATAGAATGAATGAACATTGTCTGCAGTTGGTTTGACACCACCGAGTAAGGTGCCGGAAGTAATTAAACAGAAGATAAACGCAACAGCGATGAATACTAATGCTAACAGGGCGTGTAGTATCGATCTTTTTTCATAAATTTGTTTGACCATGGATATGACAAAGAAGGGGAAAGAAGCAACCAAGAAAGTGGTTGAGAAAATGTTGAACGCTACCGCTGAGTCATCTCCAACTACATATCCTAATAAAAACGAAATAAGGAGACAGACAAAACTGATTATGGCAAATACGACAGCGACAGAAGCAAAAATAGATTTGGTCTCTTTTTTCGCTACTACAACTTCTCCGTGGGCAGTGTCGACACCACAAGAGGGGCAAAAGGATGAGTTATCATCGATGATTTTTCCACATTTAGGACAGTACATAATTTGTTACCTTTCTAACATTTCTTAAATTATACCCTATTTGATGAGATGAAATAAATACTTGGAAAAAAATGTTGTTATTTTAACAAGAAAAGTACCTTTGAGAAAATCAAAGGATAATTGTGATTAGATCGACATTATTAATCAATTAAATTAGCAATATTAGCGAGGAAATTCTCTCTTTTTTCGAGTGTGTCTGCTTCTGTAAAACTAATGTGATGCCAATATGAGTCTTTGATGCCAATTTGTTTCAAAGTCGCATTCATGAAGGTTTTCTTAATCGCATCGCCTGCATATGATTCAATGAACCATTGCGTTGACGAGGCAGTGGTGAAAATATAGGCCTTTTTTATATAAGTCAGTGTTCCTTCAAGACCATTAGCGGTAAAGATGTAAGCAAAGTCCTTTTTCATGACCTTATCGATAAATCCTTTAACAATGGCAGGTAAATCATTCCACCAAACGGGGAAGATGAAGACAATGTGGTCAGCTTGTTTTATCATGTTTTGATATTTGGTGACTAACGGGTCGGTGGTCTTTCCCGAAAAGAAAAGGCTGAGTTCGGCGGCATCGTAAGCCGGATTAAACTTGTCCTCGTACAAATCGATAATTTCGTAATGGTGTTTTTTGTTCTTCAAAGCATTAACCAGGGTTTCAAGTATCGCATGATTAAAACTCTTGTCATATGGATGAGCGTATATAATAAGATAGTTCATATTTTTTCTCCTTAACATATTTATTTTTACATATAAAAAAACACTTTCCTAATAAAGTGCATTTCTAAATTTTTATAGGAGTATTATCGTTCATTTTTGATACTCCAGTGATATCTTTTTAAATCGACTTGATCATCAATCACTTCAACCCCATCATTTTTGAGTCTTTCCCTTTGAAGTTCAATTCCATCACCGAAATGAGCGGCTAATTTACCTTGTCTGTTGACGATTTTAAAACAAGGCTGCCCGATTGGATCAGGATTATTATGCAAAACGTTGCCCACCACTCTCGCTAATTTCTTATTGCCGAGGTATTCAGCGATATCTCCATAAGTTGAGACACGACCTTGAGGAATCATTTTGAGATATTGATAGACTTTCTCTTTGTAGTTTTGTTGATTATCTAACTTCTTAACATATAGACGGCCATAGGAATCTTCATAACTATTTTTGACCATAGTAAAAAACTTCCAGCCATATCTTTCATAAAAACTAGTATGGTCAGTAATTAAATAGACATTTGTAATACCAAATTTAAGGCACTCATCACAAGCAACCTCTAAAAGTTTCCCTGCGATTCCTTTATTCCGATAGGGTTGCTCAACATATAAAGCGCAGATATTGGGAGTTAGATCGGTTCGCTCATGAAAATCATTAGCGATAATGCCAATTCCTCCCACGGTGATATCTTCATCGAACATCAAAAACCAAGAGGGGACAGCACTCTTTTTTATAAGAGATTCATTCATACTCTCGACATAGGCTTCCAGAGGAATTCCCCATTTAGCGGAGAACCAAGTGGCGTATTTTTCTATATCCCCTTTATGAGCTAGCTTTTTTATTTCCATAGTTTAAGTATATGAAAAGCCCCGCTTTGTATCAATGATGCATCGATATAGCGGGGCTTGTTTAATAATAACGGCGTCTATTTGGTCTATGTTGAGAAACTGGTTTCTTCTCTTCCGAAACAGGAGTCTGATTGGCTTCTTCCTTTTTCGAAAATACAATTGGTGATTTCTTTTGTGGGATTTCCATTCCGATATGTTTTTGAATATCTTTTAACAAAGTTAATTCTTCGTTGGAGCAGAAGCTAATCGTAATACCTGTTTCTCCCGCTCTTCCGGTTCTTCCCATGCGGTGAAGATATGTTTCAGGGGTTTCTGGTAAATCATAATTGAAAACGTGAGATATTTTGCTGATATCTAGTCCACGAGCAGCGATATCAGTGGCAATCATCACTCGACTAGTGTGATTTTTGAAGTTCATCAACGCGGATGTTCGAGCGTTTTGACTTTTGTTACCATGGATGACTTCTGTTTTATATGGCTGATCCATTAATTTTTTGGTTAAGCGATTGGCTCCGTTTTTGGTGCGGGTGAATACTAAAGCTGAGGAAATTGTTTCGTCTTTAAGCAAATGCATTAATAAATCGGCTTTATTACTTTTTTCCACGCGATACAAAGTTTGAGAAATGGCATCGAGAGGGCTTTCGACACTACCGATAGAAACACGAACTGGTTCTTTGAGTAAACTTTCCGCTAACGAAAGTATTTCCTTTGGCATGGTTGCAGAGAATAACATTGTCTGTCTGGTTTTAGGAAGTTTGGAAATGATGCGTTTAATATCTCTCAAGAACCCCATATCAAGCATTTGATCGGCTTCATCTAAGACAAAGTAATTGATTTTGCTCAAATCAACAACTTTAGAATCAACCAAATCTAACAAACGACCGGGGGTAGCAACGAGAATATCGACACCATTTTTGATGTTGGTAATTTGAGGTCCTTTGGATACTCCTCCAAAAACAACACTGACCTTGACTTTACAGTATTTGCCATATTGTTTAATCGATACGCCAATTTGAGCGGCTAGTTCTCTAGTCGGAGCGATGATTAAACCAGTTAAAATTGGTGAAAAATATTTTGAACGACTGTTCAGTATTCTTTGTAATAGAGGAATAGAATATGCTGCTGTTTTTCCGGTTCCGGTTTGAGCGGTACCTAACATATCAAAACCATCCAGTAAGGGTGGAATGGCTTGTTCTTGGATTGGGGTGGGAAGATTATATTGCAAATCCTTGATGGCCTTAAATATTAGGTCGTTGATATTGAGTTGTGAAAATTCCATTTTTGGTATCCTTCTTAGTCAGTTAATCAAGACTCGCATTTAGTGACTGACTAAGCGGGACATTTTAAAAGACGGTTAATGTTAACACAGTTCATTAACAATTGCACACTATCTAACTTAAAGATTTTTAAATGCGCTAATTAAAAAACAAGTTTGTTCTTTTTTGGAAGAAGTTTAAAGATTTCTTCCACTCCGAAATGAACTTTTGTCACCGGGAATCTCTTATCAGTGGGGAAGAGATAGTAAGTATCATCATTATCCGAGAAACTAATCCCATCGCCTTTGCCGAAATAATCGAATTCAACATGAACACTGTAATTTTCTAAAGCGGCTTTGTGGATATGCAATTCTTCACCATTTTCAAAGATGGCATCGAGATGGAAACCATCCATATTGTGAACAAGTTTGCCTTTTCCAAGACGATAATAGCCACTACCATTTGGTAGAGAATCAATTTCAACTTCAGTTTCAACATTATAAGTGTTGGCTTCAACTTCTTTTTTAACTTGAGCTCTTTCCCATTCATACCAATCAGGGATGTGGGGGAATTCAGTAACACCACTAGTGGCGCGAAGCTCGCCTAATTCGGTCATTTCATATTCTTTATGACACTTTTCACACCACAATTTGCTACCTTCGCTATGCATGCTATTTCCATCCAAACAGTTTGGGCACTGGTACAACACTTTATGAAGTCCAGCAGCGCGATTTTTGAAATTAATCCGAATGTTATGCTCTTTTTGATAGGCATAATCATCGTATTGAAAGGCTTCACGAATGCGATTGTTAATCTCTTCAACACTTAAAGTCTCGATTTCTTCAGCAGGTACAATACAAGTCATATCGGCAGTGACCTTTAATTTGCGCTTGTATAAATAGTTCCAGACTGGTTGTCTCAAGTGATCGCCATGGCAAATCAAAGTGACAACTGGCTTTTTGAGCAGCTTGGCCATCTTACCTAGACTATCAGGAAGAATTGCTGTAGTTCCAACGAGGGAATAACGTGCTTCGGGGTATATCGCACAAATGTATTTATTTTTATTTAAACTATGCATGATATTTCGGACAATTCGAACATCAGAAACAAATTTCCTCTTTAAAAGACATCCGACATTGCGTAGCAATTTTTCGCGACCGATAAATCCATCGACCGCGACGATATAGTTGGCAAATTTTGGGAATATGGCTTTAACTGCGACTTTAAAATCAAGAAAACTATTATGGTTGCAAAGAAGTAGATAAGGTCCCTTAACATCTTTCATATTGTGCTTATAGACTTTAGCTGATGTCGCTATTAGTTCCGGGAAAGATAAAAGCCAGGTGAGTGGCTTGAGGTACCAAGAGACCTTCCGAGGAGGGCTCACCATATCAAAACGTGGCATTGCGTTTACTTCTGATAAAGTCTTATAAGTGATGTCACTTAATTTCATAGGATTCTCCTAAATGATGATATTAAAATCGATATCTATCCTCTTGATTTTAAACTGACCCAAGAGGCAATACCAACTAATAAATATTAAAGCGAAGTTAATATCTATAAATTTCAAAAAATTTTTGTAACATTGTCTTAGGTCTGTTGCTTAATTATTTAAAGACTTTTGTTTGATATGTTGCTGATGATAATTTGCATTTAATCAATTCAAATCTAAAATGAAGATAGAGGAAATATGAAATATCTTATTACTGGTGCCAGTGGCCATGTAGGAAAATGTCTAGTTGATACATTGTTGAAACAAAATGCTTCAATAAGAGTTTTGGTGTTGCCTGGTGAGGTTTATCAATATAAGGGAGTAGAGATTACCTATGGTGATGTAACTAAAAAAGAAACCCTTATTCCCTTCTTCATTAACGAAGATAAAGAGGATTTAATCCTCATCCATCTAGCGGCAATCATCAGTATTTTTCAAAAAGGCAATCCACGAGTTCGTTTAGTAAATGTTATTGGAACGCAAAATGTCATGGACTTAGCGCTTTCAAATAATGTCAAAAAAGTTATCCATGTCTCATCCGTTCACGCCTTAAGTGAAGGTGACAAAAACCATCTATTTAAAGAGCAAACCGGTTTTTATCCTGAGCGAGTAAATGGTCAATACGCGAAGAGTAAAGCTGAAGCTAATAATTATGTGATGTCATTAATTCATAAGGACTTACCAGCAATTATTGTTCATCCTTCAGGTATTATCGGTCCTTACGATGATGGTCACAGCCATCTCGTGGCCTTGTTGATGGAATACTTTAATGGGAAACTAACTTCAATTGTCAAAGGTGGTTATGATTTTGTGGATGTTCGAGATGTTGTTGATGGCATCTTGAAAGCCGTCGATAAAGGTAGGGTTGGAGAATGCTATATTTTGTCGAACCGCTACTACTCCATCCAAGAGATATTAAATATCGCCTCAGAGGTAACGGGGAAAAAGCCAATTAAAAGAGTCTTACCATCTTGGTTTGTTAAAATATTCGCCCCAATAGCCGAGATTTGGTACAAGATAAGAAAAAAGACTCCCTTATTTACAAAATACGCAATTTCAACAATCAATAGCAAAGAACGTTTTTCGCACGAAAAGGCGGACAAAGAGTTGGACTACACCAACCGTGATATTAAAAACACAGTAAAAAGCACCTATGATTATTTGAAAAACAACGACGCAATCAAGTGAGTGAACTTTTTAGAGGTAATTCTTTTGTTACATCAGATTTGAACCTTGTTTTATTAATCGTCATTGCATTCCACATGAGGTTTGATACGTAAAAAATCCCCCTTCTATTGCAGTCCGTTTGCACTGAACCCATTTCTTTGGACCGAAAATAACCAAAGGAGGGTTTTATGAAATTTGCAAAAGAGTTCAAACTTGAAATGGTAAAGAAATACCTAAACGGAGAAATGATTCAGAAATTTGGAGATGGATCTAAACACACATGTTCAAAGACTGTAAGAATGTGGGTAAAACTTTACGAATATCATGGAGAAGAAGGGCTAAACCATAGATATCACAAGAGAACAATTAAAGAAAAAGAGCAAGCTGTTGAGAGATTTTTAACAGGAGAAAGCAAGACTGATGTCGCGGCTTCTTTAGGCATTAATAAATCGGTTTTATCTAAATGGGCAGGGCTTTATTCAAAGGGAGGCACTTCTGGTATAGAATTAAATCATCTATCAGGGAGGCCACCAAAAATGTCCAAGAGTAATCCAGGAAGAAAGACTCGAACTGAATTAGAAAAAGAAAACAAATATCTAAAGGCAGAGGTCGAATATTTAAAAAAATTAGATGCCTTAGTTCGGAAAAGAAAGGTGCAACAATCGAAGAAAAAGTAACGATTGTTAACGAATTAAGGCATAAATACAAATTAAGCACCTTATTAAAGATTTCTGCATTATCTAAATCGACATATTTTTACGCTATTGAAAAAGTTAATGTAGATACAAAAAATGAATTAATAATTAATGAGATTATAGATATTTTTACTTCCAACAAATCACGATACGGATATAGACGAGTCACTTTAGAACTTCAAAATAGAGGTTTTGTTATTAATCATAAAAAAGTTAAGAGAATCATGTCTTCATTGGGCTTTTTTGGAATTAAAGCAAAAACAAAATATAAATCGTATAAAGGCGATATGCATGGAACATGTAAAAATCTTCTTCTTGATAAAAGGTTGGATTACAAAAAGCATAAGTTGATTTATGATAGGAAATTTGATGTAACTGTTCCAAATCAAAAATGGGGAACAGATGTTACTGAATTTCACATTGCTTCTGGCAAATTATATCTATCACTAATTATTGATTTTTATACTAGAGAAATAATAAGTTTTGACGTTTCAATTTCACCTAATTTTAGACAAATAGCAAATATGTTGCATGAAGCATTTGAAAGATTCTCAGATACCAAAGGGATAATTTTACATTCTGATCAAGGATGGCAATATCAAATGTCTGAATATCATGAATCGCTTAAGCAACACGGAATAATTCAATCAATGTCGAGAAAAGGTAATTGTTTAGATAATTCTCCAACTGAGAACTTTTTTGGAGTTATGAAAAGAGAAATGTTCTACAGACATGAATTTGAATTCAAAACTTTGAAACAACTTAAAAAAGCAATTATTGATTATATCAATTACTATAATAATCATAGGATTTCCTGCAAATTAAAAGGACTGAGTCCAATTAACTTTAGACATCAGTCCATTCAACCCCCTATAATTTAATTGAACTTGTCCAATAAAGTGGGTTCACTTCAGTTATGGCCTACTTTTTTGGGGGAATTTCAATCTAATGGTGCCCGCGGTCGGAGTCGAACCGACATGGCTCTAAACCGATGGATTTTGAGTCCATTGCGTCTACCAATTTCACCACGCGGGCGTTAGTGCGCTGTGATTATTATATAAAGAATAAGGAAAAACTCAATCAATTTTTATTGATAGAAGGGTCATAAAATGC